>JAOULS010000058.1 GCA_029881895.1 Cyclobacteriaceae bacterium
TCTTTTGACTTACTCCACTCTGGTTGAAGGAATAAACGACAGTTGCTTTTTACTTTTTTTCGTTGCTCTTCTGCCCATTTAAAATCACTTTGGTTGTAGATAACCATCTTAAGTTCATTTGCATTTTGATAATTATCATCCGTAGGCAGTTTAAATTTCTTAGGCGACAGGCAAATCCAGTCCCATTTACCACTTAATGGATAAGCACCAGAAGTTTCTAAATTGGTAGCAATTCCTTCAGCTTGTAGTTTCTCAGTAAGCTGATCTAACTTATACATTAATGGCTCTCCACCAGTAACAACTGCTAATTTAGCTGGGTGCTTTTTAGCATTGTCTACAATTTCTTGAACATCAATATTAGGATGGTCATCTACATCCCAAGATTCTTTCACATCGCACCAATGGCAGCCCACATCACAACCACCTAATCGAATAAAATAAGCTGCTTTTCCTTGAAAACTTCCTTCACCCTGAATAGTGTAAAAAGCTTCCATTACTGGAAGGGTATTGTCTTGATTTTTTTGATTCATATAATTTTTGTTAAAGCGGGTGATCGAACCGCATTGTAAATTGTATTGAATATTTACTTATTAGCAGCTTGTAAGGTGTTCATTAGCAAAGAGGCAATGGTCATGGGTCCTACTCCTCCTGGTACGGGGCTTATATGTGTGCATTTTGGAGCAACTTCTTCGTACGCTACATCACCCAAAAGCCTAAACCCTGATTTTTTAGAATTATCTTCTATCCTATGAATACCTACATCAATAACTATTGCTCCTTCTTTTACCATATCTGCGGTTACAAACTCAGGCTTTCCTATCGCCACAATTAAAATATCAGCCGATTTTGTAATTTCTTTAATGTTTTTAGTCCTACTATGTACTAAAGTTACTGTGCAATTCCCTTGATCACGCTTTTGCCCCATTAATATGCTCATAGGCGCACCCACTATATGACTTCGTCCCATAACCACACAATGCTTCCCCGAAGTTTCTATCTGATACCTTTTCAGTAACTCCAATATCCCATTTGGTGTAGCTGAAATGTACGTTGGTAATCCTAAAACTAATTTCCCTAAATTCTCAGGGTGAAAACCATCTACGTCTTTTTGGGGAGAAATTGCTAATGTGATTTTTTGTTCGTCAATATGATCTGGCAGAGGAACTTGAACGATAAAACCATCTAACTCATTATCATTATTTAATTTTTCAACATGTTTCAATAGCTCCTCCTCAGTTATTGACTCTTCCAACTCAACTAAAGTGGATTTAAAACCAATCGCTTCACAAGCTTTTACTTTTGCATTTACATACGTCCTGCTTGCGCCATCATCCCCTACAAGAACAGCTGCTAAGTGTGGTGCTCTTTTCCCTTTAGCAACCATACTCTTTACTTTTTCGGCAATTTCGATCTTTATTTGTTTTGATGTTGCTTTACCATCAAGGATAATTGGTTTGGACATTCTAAGTATTTTAAAATTATGCTATTAGTATAATAATTATATTAATCAAGCTTAAGTACTGCCATAAATGCTTCTTGAGGGATTTCAACATTCCCTACATTTCGCATTCTTTTCTTTCCTTTTTTCTGTTTTTCCAAAAGTTTACGTTTTCGTGAAATATCTCCACCATAACATTTAGCCAACACATTTTTACGTAATGCTTTTACACTTTCTCGTGATATAATTTTGGTTCCTATTGAAGCCTGAATCGCTATTTCAAACATCTGCCTTGGGATTAGTTCTTTTAACTTTTCGCACAATCTTTTCCCCCATTCATACGCTTTATCTTTATGGACAATTGCCGAAAGTGCATCTACCTTTTCACCATTTAGCATAATGTCCAACTTCACCATTGTGGATTTTTGAAACCCTATCAACTCATAATCGAGGGATGCATATCCTCGAGAAATGGTTTTCAATTTATCGAAAAAATCGAATACAATTTCAGAAAGTGGTAGCTCAAAAGATAGTTCCACTCTATCCGAAGTTAGGTAAACCTGATTTTTTATTATTCCTCGTTTATCCATGCACAAAGAAATAATACCCCCAATATAATCGGCTTTAGAAATAATCTGTGCTCTAATAAACGGTTCTTCAATATGTGAAATAGTATTAGGTTCAGGCATTTCAGATGGTGCGTTAATATCTGTACTTGACCCATCTGTTTTAATGGCGTGAAATTGTACTGAAGGAACTGTTGTAATCACCGTCATGTCAAACTCTCTTTCCAATCGCTCCTGAATAATTTCCATGTGCAGCATTCCTAAAAATCCACAACGAAAGCCAAAACCTAATGCTGCTGATGTTTCTGGCTCCCATACCAATGATGCATCATTTAGTTGAAGCTTTTCCATTGAAGCTCGTAGTTCTTCATATTCGGTGGTGTCTACAGGGTAAATTCCTGCAAATACCATCGGTTTCACATCTTCAAACCCTTTTATCACATCTTTACAAGGGTTATTTACATGCGTGATGGTATCTCCCACTTTCACTTCTTTAGCTATTTTTATTCCAGAAATGAGATACCCCACATTTCCAGCACTAATCATTTTTTGAGGGTCTTGTTCTAATCTTAATATACCAATTTCATCAGCATCGTATGTTTTTCCAGTATTTAAAAATTTTACTTTGTCTCCTTTACTTATCTTTCCATTAATAACTCTGAAAATTACTTCAATACCTCTAAAGGAATTAAATTCGGAATCAAAAATCATGGCTTGAAGAGGAGCATCAGGGTCTCCTTCAGGAGCAGGCACTTTTGCCACTATAGCTTCTAAAATTTTATCTATCCCAAGCCCTTCTTTGCCACTAGCATGAATTACCTCACTAGGATCGCAGCCAATCAAATCAACAATTTGATCTGTCACTTCATCAGGCATAGCTCCAGGCAAATCAATTTTATTTAGCACTGGAATAATTTCTAAATCATGATCCAACGCCAAGTATAAATTTGAGATAGTTTGTGCCTCTATCCCTTGAGAAGCATCCACAATAAGCAGTGCGCCTTCACACGCAGCAATGGAACGTGACACTTCGTACGAAAAGTCTACATGACCAGGGGTATCTATTAAATTTAACGTGTATTTTTCTCCATCAAGTTCATAATCCATTTGAATAGCATGACTTTTAATAGTTATCCCTCGTTCTCTTTCGAGATCCATATTATCCAATAGTTGATTTTGCATGTCACGGTCAGCTACAGTATTTGTCTCCTCCAAAAGGCGATCAGCTAATGTACTTTTACCATGATCAATATGGGCAATAATGCAAAAATTCCTGATGTTCTTCATATCCTACCTCAAGGGTGTTTCTTGATGTTCACAATTCTGCAAAAGTAGGGATTATTTTGCTATAGCACCGTAGGGAAACACATATTTTACGTTCTTTGCATATAGAAAAATAGAATTATGAATATAGCTAATACGAAAAAGGAAAACAATATTGCTGAATACATTATTTACATGTTCCAAACAGAAGATTTAATTCGCTCGTATGAACTGGATATTAAAAGAATTAAAAAGAACTTAATATCACTAATTCCTGGCGATGAGGTTGAAAAAGAAGGATTGAGAATATGGTACAGCAAAATCATTTCCTCAATGAAAAAGGAGCAGATAGCAATGAATGGACACCTTAAGGAAGTTCAGGATATTATTATAGAGCTACAACTAATATTTAATACTCTAAAAAATGACGACAAAACATTTAAAGAATTAACTATTTCAGCACAACCTTTTTTTGATAAGAACAAAGCCGACAATAATGAAGTTACTATTTGTCTCAATGGGATGTATGCCTACCTGATATTAAAAACTGATGATATCCCTGTTCCTGAACTGACAACAAGAAGTGCTGAATTATTTGGTGAAGTTCTTTCCTATTTAAGCTATAAATACAAGCAAAAGCACTTCGCTGGAGATACAAAATGATACAATGTCAAGCTTTTGTTATGACTCTTTTTATTTTGATCCTCATCCAAACTAACTGTACTCACAAAATATCCTCGTGACCAAAAGTAATTACTCCAATATGGGCTATGACTTAAAACACTTGACCACCGTCTGAGACGGTGGTTTTTTATGTTGCAATAAATTCATCAGGATCCTGTATAAGTTTCCACGCTGACACATCCATTACTATCATCAGCTGCAAAAGTTAAAATAAGTTCATTTAACAGAATTGTATAGTTTATATTCTCAGTAACCTGAGTACCATTATCATCAAAAGAAGCACTTATTACTGTGTCAGTATAAGTATAAGTTACTGTTCCTGTAGGGCTATTACTTCCAGTAAAAGTTATTGTTCCATCTGAATTAAACAAAATAGTATCACAAGATGTGGAGCATGAAGAGGTTTCATCATTCGCAGGATCTGTACAACTAGAAACAGTTTTCGATGTAAAAGTCCAAGTAGTTCCGACAAGTGGTGAATTTACATCAATAAGATCAGCAATGTCGTCAGTAGTACATCCATTAAAGACTAAAGTAATTAATAGTAACCCAATTAAATTTTGTGTTAATTTTTTCATAATCGTAATTGTTAAATTTTAAAATATATTAAATCCTATTTTATTGGGTTAAAGCTAAATATTAAGCATTTAATATTCCATCCGTAAAGTACGTGTTTTATCTACGGGATAGTACGCAGACCACTTTCATGAAATCTTAAAAAAGTGAAATATTGTGATAACTATTGTAATATGATTGGAGGGTATTTGTTTTATTGTACTATGTGAAATAGATAGAACTTAAACATTAGAATTAGTGTGTTTAAGGCAACCAAAAATCAAAAATAATATCGTTCATACATTTAAAATGTCCCTTAGGACATTTATCATATCCTATTTTTGAGCAAGGTCGGCAATCAATTTTATTATTCTCTAAAACAATGAATTTCGTTTTATACGGATACATCCCAAACATGGGGATAGTGTTTCCCCAAATAGAGTAGATTTCTTTTTTGAAAGCAGCTGCAATGTGCATTAGCCCAGTATCATGAGAAAAAACGTATTTTGCATTTTTTAATATGGAGGCCGATTGGTTAAGGTTAAATTTTCCACAAGCATTATAGATTAAAGTCTTTTTATTCATGTTTTTCAAGCTTGACTCCATTGTTTCGGATTGGTCAGTACGCTCAAAAAATGCCTGTATTTTATCACCCACTACTGCGTCCTCTTTACCTCCGAGTAAAATTATAGGCTTATTAATTTTATCACACAGTTCAACCATACGATCGAGCGTAAGACGTTTTGAAGCATGTTGTGCTCCAATAGCATAGGCAGTGTATTCTTTCTGATGTGTTTCAGGCAGCCATTCGGTAGGCACCTTGTCATTTTCAGGAATAAAGTAGTCCAAGCCAAGCTGATCTTTTTTTACACCTATTTCTTTTACAGACTCCATGTATCGGTCAACGATATGCACATTGGGTAAATGATCTATTTTCAGATTTACTTTTAGCCACTTTTCCTTGTTGAGCTTGTCGAAGCTGAAACTTTTTACTCCAAGTCGAAATTTGATAATTCTTGTTCGTAGATTATTATGTAAGTCAATTACGTAATCAAATTGTTCTTTTTTTAATTCTTTGATAAGTTCATTAAGTGAGCCAACTAGAAGGTGCACTTTATCTATATACGGATTACTTTCTACAATCCCTGCATAACTTTTCTTTGTACAATAATGTATTTCAGATTCATCAAGTTGTACTTTAAGTGCGCGTACTACAGGTGTTGTAAGCACAATATCTCCAATGGAGGAAAAACGAAGAATTAATATCTTTTTCCCTTTCATTACTTAATTTGTGCTAAGGCACGTTTTTTACGTTTGGAAAAATGATTTTGAACTTGTTCAAGTGAAAAGGAATTGAATGTCATGTCTGCAGTAAGCCCTCCTTTTCTGCCAACACAAAGTCCATAGTACATATCCGCATAACCATCTTTTTCGTGAGCATCGGGGTTTATACTTAGCATCACTCCTTTTTCAATGGCATAATGTACCCATCGCCAATCTAAATCTAGTCGCCAGGGATTAGCATTAATTTCTATAATAACACCATATTCAGCACAAGCATCAATTATTGTTTTGTGATCAATTGGATATCCTTTCCGTTGTAAAAGCAATCTGCCAGTTGGATGCCCCAACATAGTTGTGAAAGGATTGGCAATAGCAGTAAGCAAACGGTCAGTAGCTTTTTTAATATCCATACTTAATCCTGAATGGATAGAAGCTACAATAAAATCAAAACTTGCCAGCATGTCATCATCATAGTCTAATCGTCCATCAGGAAGAATGTCAGATTCAATCCCCTTAAATATTTTAAAAGGGGTCATTTCCTCATTTAGTTGATCAATCTCTTTGTGTTGTGCAATTACTCGTTCCTCTTTTAGCCCATTTGCATAGTAAAAAGCGGATGTACTATGATCTGAAATGCCTAGGTATTGATATCCCAATTCATGACAATAGGCGGCCATGTCTTTTAGGCTGTGCTTCCCATCACTCCAAGTGGAGTGATTGTGTAATATGCCTTTCAGGTCACTCATTTCAACCAACTTTGGAAGCTTGTCTTTAGTTGCAGCTTCCCATTCAAATTGCCCCTCTCTGATTTCAGGAACTATAAAAGGAACACCTATTTTGCTATAGGCTTCTTCTTCACTACCAATAGTATTATTTTTAATGATTTTGTTAAGTGTAAGATCATCTTTAACAATATGTGATAAATGAATTGGAGAACTTGAGGTAGATAAAAGGGTATTGTAAAATCTTTTCTTGCTTGAAAATTTAATAATAATGGTTATACCCCCTTCTTTCAATTTTCCACGCCATGTTTGTGGTCCCGAATGGATTTCGTCATAAACTATATCAGGAAAACTATTAAAGTAATTAATTAATTTTTGTTTAGAATCAGTTCCTACTACTAATTTAATTTCATTGATGATTTCCAGCTTTCTTCGTACTTCTCCAGTTACTTCAATCAAGTCATTCGGAAACTCTTTTTTTAATGTATCACATAAATCATTTGCTATTTTTTCGGCTTTGGAGTAATGAAGTTTGTGTTTATTTGCTTGAATGAAAAGCAGTATTTCTTTAATATTTTGAGCAGTTTTTTCACCAAAACCTTTTACTTTCGATAGCTCTCCTTTTTCAATTACTTCCAGTAAAGTTGAAGTATCTTCAATGCCCATTTGTTGCCAAATGGTTTTGATTTTTTTTGTGCCAAGTCCTTTAATTTTCAGCATCTCCATAATGCCGACAGGTGTTTTTTCCTTTAGTTTTTCTAAAGCTCCAATTTCACCTGTTTGTGTTAGCTCATCAATCGTTTTAGCTGTACTTTTTCCAACACCTTGTATTTTTTCTATGTCATCAATTTTTGTTTGAGATAACGACTCGTTATATCTCTCTAAATTAAATAAGGCATTGTTATAGCCTTTTATTTTGAATTCATTTTCATCGTGGAGAGTCATCAAGTCCACATACAAATTCAATGTTTTTACGATTGTTTTATTGTCCAATTTTTTTTGAATTAACGTTTATGTTTTAAAAACAGGATGACTAAAATATGGAAAATTTAAATAAGACTACTCCTAATTTATTAAGTTACTGATCATGTCTTGGTTTTGTGTCTTCACAAGTTGGAAATAGTATTTTATTGATTATCTATAGCGTCTTCTGCGGATATCGCTGAGAAGCTTAAAATCGATAATTTTAAACACAAACATTTTTGTCTCAAGTACTCGCACCAGTTGGAGCTTTAATAGTCCGTTAGTAACGACTCATATGGAATTTTCAATTTATCATGTAAATTTCGAATCATCTTGAGGGTCAGTTTTCGTTTACGACTAAAAATTTCAGACACCCTACTTTTATATCCAAGAACTTGAGCCAAATCCTTTTTGCTCATCTCCATTTGTTCCATTCTAAATTTAATTGCTTCAATTGGATCTGGAGCCTCAATAGGATAATGTTCATCTTCATATTTTTCAATTAATATAGAAAGCACTTCCGCTTCATCTCCTTCCTTTGTATCCAATTTAGCATGGAATATTTCTTCAAGTCTTTTTAGTGACTGATTATAGTCTCTTTCGCTTTTAATTGCTTTAATTTCCATAGTTTAAATCGTGTTAGCATCTAGATTTTTAAATCTCTTATAGTTTGGTAATGTCTTGAAGTGAGAAACAATCCCATGAACTAAAAATTCAAATCTCTGGAATTTAATAAGAGTTCTACCAATTAGAGCCTGAATATCTATTGAAATCTCTTTGCTATCCATTGTATTTCTATGGTTGCACAACGCCTAGATAAAAAAGTAGAGATTGAAAAGCACCATACTTTCAATCATCCACAAGCCAAGGCGATTTCAAATATAATTCTTCTTGGCGAAATTTCCAGAATGTGATTCACTTTCGTATTATAGATCAACTCTATTTTTATTTATCTGTTGTTACCTGCTAACTATTGATATAAATCGTCATAATGTTTAATAGTCAAATAAACCTGCCATAATGCTGAGAAAGTTGTGAATAAATGCCATTTACTGCCATATTCAGAAGTCTGTCCATGTAAAATTAAATCTCTATCTTCTTTAAATCTCCTTCTTAAAAAGTCCAACCTTGTTTTAAGGTTTATTTTTATTTTAGAATTAGATAACCTCTGAATTTTTTCAGAGACTGATAATGGCTTTGAATAATTCTGTAAAATTGGCTCTTTACTTTGAGTATAAGTGTGCAACTCAATTTCGTCAATTTCGTAATCGTCATCCCAATTTCCATTGCGTAGTAGACTGTCTAATGAGTTGAACTTAGGATGATTTAAGTCAAGTTTTAAGTTTTGCTTTTCATTCAAAAACTCTGCTAAATCACGAACAATTCCCTCAATTGTTGTTAAAAGCAATAAGTTGCAAGCTTTGTTTAAGTTATTTTCTGAACAATTGAGAACTTCTTCAAGAGATGATACATGTCTTTTATATCTAGATTCTTTGAGATATGGAATTACGTTGTTTTTAACTTTTTCAATTTTACGAGGGAGGTGTCTACCTAATGAGTTTATAGCCTTCGCTGTACCTGCGATTAATTCCGTCATTTTTATACATTTTTGCTACGTGATGTGTAGCCATTATTCAGGACGACTCAGAGTGGCAGGTAACGCCACTGTATGGCGCGTACGCCCCCAGTAGCAAATTAAAGACGAAAGCTAGTGATTTCTGTGTTTCTGACCAAGTCACTTAAAACATGGCAGATAAGATTCTACAAAATACGAGCCGAAACCTGCGTGAAGGCTAACTGCAAATAAAGATAAGGGGAGACCTTAAGGGATAAACAGATAACTCAAACACAGAAAGAACGGGCAAGTTGCACCTACTTAACAGTAAACTAGTGTAGCGTATGCGCTCATACAGAATGTTAGTGGCTGCCTTTTACGGTATCAAGATCGTCTTTGTGTTTAAGTTGTACAAATAATTGGCAGTTCGCTTTTCATAAAATTCACCAAATCCAATTGTGAAGTATTCCTTCCAATCTTTGAATCTCTTTGGAGTCCCAATTCCTGAAAAATTCAGCAGATTGATGAAAACTATTTTGTCTTGATTTACATCGTCAATATACCCAAAGTACTGTCTTTTGTACTTCTTAAAGTGTCTAACTGGGTTCTTGATTTGAAAGTTTCCTTTTACTCTCGTGTCAGAGGCTAATGTGTTGTTGATTTGTTTGATTAACTCTATTTCTGCTTCTTCGATTTCTTGAATAGAGAGATTCATTCTGTTGTCATAACCTTCGTAAAGGATGTCACACTTTTTGTCGAATAGAATTCCGTCAACATTTTTTAATTGAATTATTGAGCCATCACAAGGAGGGTTAACAGGATTTTGAGCATAAGTCAATAGAGGGAAAACAAGAAAAGTGAATATGAAAAAAGATTTACTCATTATGTTGTGGTTGCCACTAACTTATGTATTATAACACCTACAAAGTGTATATTATACGCTCAATATAGAAATAAACACTCACTCCATGAAACAATTAATTCTATATTTTATGATATTTATCACTACTGACCGACTAAACATTTTGGGGAATCAATATTGAACCTGAAAACATGCTTATAATTTCTTTAAATAAATATTTCATAACTAATTTGGAATGAATAATTATGAAAGGGGTAGTTTTTTCGTTTTTATTAAAAACTGCATTTTTAGTATAAAAACAAAGGTTTTACTCCAGTTTCAATTTTTACTCGGTCAGTAGTGGATATTTATAATAGATTCCGTTCAAATTTCTTCTTAATCTCTCCTAAACATAAGTTACCAAGGCTCCCTTCGTGGGTATGCGTTACTTTTTTGTCGGGAGTGAAATTACCTTCTAAGATTTCTTGTCCTAATTTTTTGTAGGCATCTCTAAAAGTCATGCCATCTAACACTAGTTTGTTTACTTCCTCCACACTGTACAGGTAGTCGTAAATAGGGTTATCCAAAATGTCTTTCTTTATTTCTACATGTTGTAGCATAAAATTAGTGACCTCTAAATTGTCTTTTAGGGTATCAATCCCCTCCATTAAATTTTCCTTTAGCAATTGAAAATCCCTATGATACCCACTCGTTAGGTTATTGGTAATCATCATTATTTCAGAAGGCATATTTTGAAGTTTATTACATTTAGCACGGATCAATTCAAACACATCTGGATTTTGTTTGTGCGGCATAATGCTAGAGCCCGTTGTTAACTCCTTTGGGAAACCCAAAAAGTTGAAATTTTGGCTCATGTATAAACACACATCCGCAGACAGTTTAGAAAGCGTCCCCGCAACAGATGCCATCGCAAAAGCCATTGTTTTTTCTAGCTTCCCTCTACTCATCTGTGCAGCTACCACATTGTATTTCATACTGTCAAATTCCAATAATTCGGTCGTCATGGTACGGTCTATCGGAAATGATGAGCCATACCCAGCTGCTGAACCTAATGGATTTTGGTCACTAATTTTGTGTGCTGCATTCAGCAACATAACATCATCAATTAACGTTTCGGCATAGGCCGAAAACCAGAGACCAAAAGAAGAAGGCATGGCTACTTGTGTGTGGGTATATCCAGGAATAAGTGTTCCTTGATATTTTTCACTTAATTCTATTAATGTATTGAAAAGCGTGTTTATTAATGATTTAATACTGCCTATTTCTTCTTTTACATACAAGTGTAAATCGACCAAAACCTGATCGTTTCGCGACCTTGCCGTGTGTATTTTTTTTCCTGCATCCCCAATTTTTTGTACGAGTTCATACTCTATTTTGCTATGAACATCTTCGAATGCCTCTTCGATAACAAACTTACCGCTGTCTATCGTTACTTGAATCTCTTCTAGTCCACTCAGAATAGCTTGTAATTCCGTATCTGATAAGACCCCAATTTTATGAAGCATTTTGGCATGAGCAACATTGCCTGCCACATCGTGCTTTGCTATTTTTAAGTCTAAAATACGGTCTTTCCCTACTGTAAATCGATCGACAAGATTGTCCGTTGTGTACCCTTTATCCCAAAGTTTCATAGTATTTCGTATTTATAATATCGTATTAAATAGTTGTATATATAACGCTATCCCTTCTTCAATTTCTTGTAGATAGATAAACTCATCGGCACTGTGAGATCGAGTAGATAAACCAGGCCCTAGTTTTAATGATGGACAAGATAATACCGATTGATCCGATAATGTTGGGGAACCATACGTTTTTCTTCCCATTTCAATCCCTGCTTGTACAATAGGGTGGTCAATAGGGATAGACGAAGAGTTTAAACGAAACGATCGGGCTACCATTTTACTTTTTGTGTGTTCATCTACTGTTTTAAAAACCTCTTGATTTGTATATGCCTCATTTACCCTAATATCAACTACAAAATGGCAAGTAGCTGGCACTACATTATGTTGCTCTCCTGCCTGAATTTGTGTTACGCTCATTTTTACTTTTCCTAACGTCTCAGAAATTTTTGGAAACGCATAGCTATTAATCCATTGAATATCTTCAAGAGCATTATAAATAGCATTGTCAGTGTTTTCATGAGCGGCATGTCCCGAAACACCAGGTGCATATCCATCCAGCACTAAAAGTCCTTTTTCGGCTATTGCCAAATGCATTTCTGTAGGCTCTCCCACTACAGCAAATTCAATAGGCGGAAGTTCAGGAAGCAAACTATTCAGTCCATTATCACCAGAATTTTCTTCTTCGGCAGTGGCAGCAAGTACGATGTTGTATTTTAAATCTTTTCGATCATAAAAATGGGTAAATAAAGCCATTAATGAGACCAGGCAACCTCCTGCATCATTACTTCCCAATCCATATAATTTACCCTCTTTTACAATTGCCTCGAAGGGGTCGTTTGTATATCCTTTGTTTGGCTTTACGGTGTCATGGTGGGAGTTGATAAGAATAGAGGGCTTAGAGGGGTCAAAATATTTATTTACTGCCCATATGTTGTTTTTACTTCGTTTACTTTCTATGCCAAATCCAGATAACCATTCTGATAGTAAGTCAGCTGTTTTATCTTCTTCTCCCGAAAATGATTGGGTTTGAATTAATTTTTTGAGTAGATCAATAGCT
>JAOULS010000059.1 GCA_029881895.1 Cyclobacteriaceae bacterium
TGGCGTTGTTCCTGTCGCATCGTAAAGATAATATGTCCCTCCTGTGGTTAATGATGCTCCTGACAAGTACTGCGTGCCTCCTCCACTTGGTGCATCGTAGTACGCTTCGCCTCCTGTTAAATTAGTCCCTGTTATCACTGGTAAGGTATAACTGTCACAAACCGTCTGATCACCTAAAGGATCGATCACTGGGGTTGGGTTCACCGTCACCACAGCTTGGTCGGCTAAGGTAACCAAAGTACATCCTGCGATAGTAGCTTCAATATCATAAGTGGTAGCCACAGTAGGCACTTGCACTTGAGGTATAATTAAATTCAAATCAGCACCAGCACCTAATCCTGTAACAGGTGGTGCTAAAGGAGTTCCTAATACAGTCACTTCATATGTAACTCCCGTTTCAGCACCACTTACCGTAATGTTAAGATCACCCGCAGCAGGGTTACATGTAGAAGGGTCACTAACTACCAAAGCACTATTTGGTAAGTTATTCACCGTAACATTTGCTGTACCCACCATGATAGCTTCTGTACAATCGCCTTGCGTTGCTCTAACGGTAATCGCATCTCCATCATTAACTGCAAAATCACCATCTAATACTGTGATCGTAAAAGGAGATGCTCCCGTCCCTATCTTTGTGACTGTAGTAGCTATGCCATTTTGAAATATGGTGTAAATAACATCAGGCTCTCCACCTATTGCTAAATCGCTGCCATCTAATACAATATCTAAGTCTGAATTATTACAAATAACAGGCGTCAAAGTGGTGATATTATACGTATTCGGGGTTGGGTCTGCTAAAACAAATGGCCCTAATACCTCAGAACACCCTACTGTAAAATCATCGGTAACCGTTACTGAATATGAACCTCCTGCAAGTCCGGATATGTTTTGAGACGTAGAAGTAAATGTCCCAGGACCCGTCCAACTATATGAAAAAGGACCTACTCCCCCTGTATGGGTAAATGAAATAGATCCATTGGTTGATCCTACTACACAAGTTGTATTGTCTACTAAAATTTGGGTATCTAATGTAATTTTAGCAGGTTCTGTGACAATTAAGCCCGAAACTACCCGTACATTGAAAGGAGGGGTATTACTTGATGTAACTCTGACACGATATTCAGAGCCTGTCCCAATTGCTGCAACCACATCAGCACTTTCATTTGCTTTTATTCCGAATGCTTGCCATCCTGGCTCATAAGCAACTGTACCAGTAGCTACTGATATGTTATCGTTAATAAGAATGGTGGTTTCAGAGGTATTATTAATTGTAACAATAGGAATATCTGAACCTTGAAACAGATAGAATTCAATTGTATAAGGTGCTGTTCCCGATGGAATGTTTAGCGTTACCTCTCCATCACCAAAATTCACACAAGATGCATTTGTGGTGACAGAAGCATTAACACTTAGTTGAGAATATGCATTTGTTCCAAAAACAATGGCACTAATCACCAGCAATGTTTTAATAAAAATATTTTTCACTATACCCATATTTATAGCCTTATTGCACTTATTTCCTTGAATTTACACATCCAATTATCACTTTCAAATTCGGCACGTACTTTATATAACTCACCTTCTGTTAATTCACTAAATTGAACAGTATTATTACCGTACCCATCTTCTCTTTCTAGTTCAACATATTCCCCATTTTTATACTTATAGAGTATGCATACATATTGGTTTGAAGTTGACACTTTAACAAATATACTTTTATTATCTAAACCTTTTGCTTCGGGCAATAACGCTATTGTATTACCACAGACCTGTGAGGGAGTGTTTTGACAAATACTACTTTCTCTAAATTCATCATTTAGGTGTGTAATATTTGAAAATCCCACAGTACTAAATAATAATCCGAAAAGAATCAATACATAATATTTTCTATAAATAAAACTTGGTTTCATTAGTAAGGTGTTAAATCTGAGGCGATGTTTAAAACTTACCATTAATATAGTTTAAAAAAAAAATGTAACCGAATACGCAAAAAAATCAACAAGTTTAGACTACTCAAAACCTTGTAAATATGTGGTAAAAATAGTGATATTCAAACAAAATCACTCCAAAACATTATTCAAAAAGTATGTAAGTAAGGTTTACGTAAAAATTATATAATTCTAAATTAATATTTTTTATCCAATATTTCCTTAAAAATCATAGCTTTTTTTAACCCATTCTCATCAGAAAGGTCTTCAACAAGCTCATCTAATAGTCCGCTATTCTCTTCTTCTACAAATTTATCGAACCTTTTATACTCTATATCATGTCGTAACTCTTTTGAGTCTAACGACTCAAGTTGTTGAGCTTGTTCGATAGATTTTTGATATACTTCGTCTATTTCGTGATCAGTAGGCACTTCTTTTTCAAACGCATACTCATGCTTCTCTACTTCTTCTACGGCTGATTCTTGTACTACTGGTTCTTCGTATTCATCAGTTTTCTCCGCAGTAAATTCTCTCAACAAATCCTCAAATGAAACTTGAGGCTGCTTAGGAGTGCTATCGCTATACTCTCGCTCTTCTTGGGGCGTTTGTTTGTTTTTATTTTTCATGAAGCGACTAATAACGTAAATCACTCCGAATACCAAATATAAAATGAGTTGAAACTTGTTCTCCATGCAACAAAGATAGTAAAATCCTTTATAGGATGGTGCTTATAAAATAAATAGTCAATATGATATTTGTCTGGTAGGCAATAAATGATAAATTTGTTGCCCTTATTTGGGGATAGTATTTCAAAATATTTGTAGTGCATGCAACTTTCAAAGTTAGAAATTAAAGGATTTAAAAGTTTTGGAGACAAAGTAACCATCAATTTTGATGAGGGGATTACAGGAATTGTAGGTCCCAATGGCTGTGGAAAGTCCAATGTGGTTGATGCAATACGCTGGGTTTTAGGAGAGCAAAAAACAAAAGCTCTACGATCTGACAAAATGGAGAATGTCATATTTAATGGCACCAAGAAGAGAAAAGCCTTACAAATGGCAGAAGTCTCTCTTACTTTTAACAATACAAAAAACCTGCTCCCTACTGAATATTCACAGATAACCATCACTCGTAAATATTATCGTTCAGGTGAAAGTGAATACCAACTGAACGGAGTGACATGCCGACTGAAAGATATTACAAACTTATTTTTAGATACAGGAATTGCTTCGAATAGTTATGCCATTATCGAATTAAAAATGGTTGATGACCTTCTTAACGATAAAGATAATTCAAGAAGAGGGCTTTTTGAAGAAGCTGCGGGTATTTCAAAATTTAAAAAAAGGAAAAAAGAAACGTTAAAAAAATTAGAAGATACCGATGCCGATTTAGATCGGGTTGAAGATTTATTGTTCGAAATTGAAAAGAACATGAAATCATTAGAAAAGCAAGCACGACAGACCGAACGCTACTATAAAATAAAGGAAGAATATAAAACTTCAAGTATTGCATTAGCAAGAGCAACTGTTAGTAAGCATACTGAAACGTTTACTGGATTAAACCAACAAATAGAAGAGCAAAAGGATAAGAAAACATCTACTACAAAGCAAATTGCAGAAGTAGAAGCGTTGATTGAAAAAGTAAAAGCTGACATTATAATCAAAGAAAAGACACTTGCATCGAGACAAAAAACGCTTAATACTCACGTAGGAAATATTAGGCAATACGAAAGCGATAAGAAAATAAAAAATGAGCGACTGCGGTTTTTAAATGACAAATCTGAGAAGTTACGGGAGCAAATCGAGCAAGACAAGACAAGTAATGATCGTGCGCATTTCAGTATTCAGAGTATAAAAGAAGAAAAAGTAAGTGCTCAAAAAATATTAGATGAGATAGAATATAAGGTAAAGTTTCTTCAAGAAGGCTATGAAGTAGAGAAAAATAGAACGAATGCCTTAAAACAAGAAGTAGAATCACTAAACAGTACTCACCGAGAGAAGCAAAATGAAGTATACCAATTTACTAAAGACGTTGAAATAAAAGAAATTCAACTTTCTTCATTAAAACAAGAGCTAGAAAAAACGGCTACGGACACCTCTTCCCACTCTACAAACTTAGAGGAGTTTGAAAAGAAGACTACTCTGCTTGGCAATCTTCTTGATAAAAAAAATAGTCATTTATCTACATTAAAAGAAAAAGATAATGACTTAGAAAAAAGAATTGAAAATACTGAAAAAACCATAGAAGTAATACGTGAAGAACAATCGCAGGTAAACAGAAAATTAGATGCCCGTCAAAACGAATTCAACCTTACTAAATCATTGGTTGAAAATTTAGAGGGCTTTCCCGAGGCAATTAAATTTTTAAAGAAAAAATCGGGATGGAAAAAAGAGGCTCCATTACTTTCCGACATTCTAACTTGTCCGGATGAATACCGAGTAACGATCGAAAATTACCTTGAACCCTACCTTAACTACTATATTGTTGATCATGAAGCAGAGGCCTATCAAGCCATTAATATACTTAGTGATGCTGTAAAAGGGAAGGCTAATTTTTTCATTCTTGACTCGTTCAAAAAGTTTTCACCGAACATCTCAAAGATGATTAGTAATTCTTTTCCTGCTACAGAGATTATTGAATACGATGAAAAGTATAAAAAATTGATGAGTTATGTATTGGACAATGTGTACATCGTTCAAAACGATTCTGGAGAAATGCCTGATGATTCCGAAAGCACCTTTATCACTAAAAATGGCAGGGTCACCAAACGAAAATTCAGTATTTCAGGAGGTTCTGTAGGGCTATTTGAAGGTAAAAAAATAGGAAGAGCAAAAAATCTTGAAAAACTTGAGAAAGAGATAAAACAGCTTACTCAAAAACTCAACCAAATCAACCAAAGTTTAGCTGACAAACAAGAAGAGTTAGAGGCACTGAAATCTAATGTACAAAAAGAAGAAATTGAAGAATTACAGCAAGAGATATCCAAAACAAGTGAAGAATATATTTCTATAAAAACCAAGCAGGAACAGTTTAATGAAATGATAAGTAATGCTGATTTAAAACGAGAGGACATTCTCGAACGAATAAATGACATTACAAAAGAGATTAATCAAGAAAAACCTCGTGCTGAGGCAGAACAGAATGTACTTCTAAAAAACGAAGAGAAACTCATTCAGCTCAATGAGGAACTCACATCACAGAGTGAAATTTTAAGTGATAAATCTACCACCTATAACGAGAACAACATTCTTCTACACCAACAACGAAACAAATTAACGAGTCTGGAAAATGAGATTTCATACAAGCAAGATGCATTCGATAGCAGTAAAGTTCGTATTGAAAAAAATCAAGAAGAGTTAAAAGTAACCGATACTGAAATCAAAACCCTCATTGAGAAAAACGAATCGAAAGATGATGCGTTGGTTAAGATGTATAATGAAAAAGAAAGCATTGAAACGGGCGTAAATGAAGCTGAAAAAGAGTACTATAAAGCTAGAGGAGAAGTTGATGAGGAAGAAAAAAGAGGACGTGAACTACATAGAAATAAAGAAAATATTGATGCTCTAATAATGGAGTTGCAAAACAAGCTTAATGAAACTAAACTAGAGTTATCGTCTGTAAAAGAAAGGTTATCCGTTGAATTTGAAATTGAGTTAGATGAGTTGTTAAAAGAAGTTCCGTTAGAAACGGACGCTATACAAGAAGAAGAGTTGAAAACTATAGTTGTAAAACTAAAAGAACGCATTGATAGTATGGGGCCAATTAACCCTATGGCTATGGAAGCTTATGGTGAAATTAAAGAACGGAATGATTTTATTATTTCTCAAAAAGAAGACTTATTAAAAGCGAAAGATTCATTACTTACTACCATTCTTGAAATTGACGAGGTTGCAAAAGTCACTTTCTTAGAAGCATACGGAAAAATTAAAGAAAATTTCATTAAAGTATTTCGTTCATTATTCACCGAAGAAGACGATTGTGATTTAATATTAGTGGATCCTGACAACCCATTAGAATCAAAAATAGAGATTATGGCAAAACCAAAGGGAAAACGTCCATTATCTATCAATCAGCTATCTGGAGGAGAAAAAACCTTAACAGCAACCTCTTTGTTATTTGCTATCTATCTTATTAAACCCGCCCCATTTTGTATATTTGATGAAGTAGATGCCCCTCTTGATGATGCAAATATTGATAAATTCAATAATATCATTCAAAAATTCTCAGCTGATTCTCAGTTTATAATAGTGACGCACAATAAACGTACTATGGCAAGTACTGATATAATTTATGGAATTACCATGATTGAACAAGGTGTATCACGTGTTGTCCCTGTCGATTTAAGAGAATTAACCTAAAGAATATTCAATCAATCAACCCTCTGATATATCTATTACTTTACTCTGATCGTATTCAAATAAATGTCTCTTTTTTATAGTTTCTGCTATCTTTTTAGGAACATATCGTACCCATTCATCATTTCCATCTCCTATCATCTTTAACACATCATCAGAGATGATATTAAGGTTTTTAATATTAGCATTTCCAACATCCTCCAACTTATCATTGTCTTTCAAATATTGCAATAACGATTTCATCTCTTCAGGAACCACCAAATCATTAATTGTCAATAATTCACTTCCACCATCAATACTAATTGATGGGTATACATACAGCTTCACATTGCCACCAAGTAGTTTCCCGAAAGCTTCTAAAATACCACCTCTTAATCGTGTGTAATATTTTTCATCGAAAATTCTTTGTAAGCTATATATACCCAATATTATTCCAATCTTAAACCCTTTCGTCAATCTCGACAAATGATTTACAAGCCTATAGTATTCAGGGTAGTTAGAAATAAGCACATTCTGTCCCAAGGAACAAATAATATCTACTCTTTGTAAAAAATCTTTCTCATCAATTTGTCCATCCGTACTCAGGTCTGTCAGTGTCAGTTCACACAGTACACAAATATTTTTTTTATCTACATCAGGTTCTGATATAAAATGCCTTCTAGAAGCCAGCAACATGTCAACATTTACATGAGTAACTGGTCGGAATCTACCTCGTAAAACAAGTACGTTTTTCTTATATAACACTTCTGATGGCTGAAGCATCGAACCATCTGGCGAAAACATAGTTGCTCTTGTATGACCATTTCTCACTAACTTCAAACTCATTAACCGGTTGTCGACATGCTCAAAATCTGGCCCTTCCAATCGAAACATATCTATTTCAATACCTCCAGTTGAAATTCCATCAACCAATGAATTTAAAAATTCTTCTGGATCACTAATATGCATACATGCAAAAATTAGATTTACACCTATTGTCCCAATTGCAGCTTGTTGGATATGAATGTCCGTATCATGCATTTTTACATGAATAACACATTCATTGGGTGTAGAGTCGGGGTGTAATTGAAATCGACAACCTATCCATCCATGGGGCTGATTCGTTTTTTCATAATTTAATGCTTCTACCGTATTAGCAAATGCAAAAAATTGAGTAGTAGGTATTCGTCCTGATAATCGTTCTGGAAGAAGGTTGTACTCTTTTTCTAGCATTCTTAATAATCGATTTTCACAAACATATCGACCATTTTTACCATATATTGCATCACTAAACGACATGTCATATGCTGACATCGTTTTCGCTATTGTCCCTGAGGCACCTCCCGCTTTAAAAAAATTAGAAGCTACTTCTTGCCCTGCACCTATTTCAGCAAATGAACCATAAATATTTTTATTTAGGTTTATTCTTAAAGCCCTTTCCTTCGTACTAAGTATGCGTTTTTCTTCCATCAAACTACATTTTTTAAACTAACAAAAATGATTTCTACATCGTTTCAAAATAATATTCAATGTTAAGAACTTCCTGTGTTATTCGACCATTTTTTCGAACATATTTTTTAAACCAAATAAATTTTATAATTTCATACAATTTCTATTTTTATAAAATATTAAAACGATAATTAAACTTTAATCAACTAAACATCAATGCCCTTATGGAAGTATTAGATTTTATAACCTTGCTCATATTCATGGCAGCATTTTTCACATTAATTAATGTGAAGTACTTGAAATTACCCTCAACGATTGGTCTAATGCTTTTAGCACTTGGTCTTTCTCTTTTTATTATTGGTGGAGAATATGTTTTCAGAAACCTAAATTTACTTGCTACAAATTTAATGACAGAGTATGACTTTTCGAAAGTGCTTTTTCAAGTCATGCTTAGTTTCTTATTATTTGCAGGAGCGCTTGATGTAAATCTTCATAAATTAGGAGAGGAAAAATGGCCTATTCTAATACTTGCTACTGTAGGTGTTCTTATTTCTACCTTTTTTGTAGGTAGTGCAATGTACTTAATCCTGCCTTTTTTAGGACTTCCATTAGATTTTGTTTACTGTTTATTATTTGGAGCGTTAATCTCTCCTACCGACCCTATTGCTGTATTAGCAATGATTAAAAAAACCGTTGTTTCTGAAAATCTAGAATCACAAATTGCTGGTGAATCATTGTTTAATGACGGAATAGGCGTAGTAGTATTTCTTTCTATACTAGGTGTAGCTGCTGGTGGTGTTGAAAATTTTGAAGTGATTGAAGTAGTAAAATTGTTTGGAATTGAAGTGATTGGTGGAGTTGTTCTAGGAGCATTGTTAGGGTATATTGGATTGTATCTTTTAAAAATAATTGATAACGAGCACACCGAAATTGAAGTATTAGTGACACTTTCAATGGTGCTTGGTGGAGCAAGTGTTGCTGAAACACTTCATGTATCAGGTCCTTTAGCCATGGTAGTAATGGGTCTTTTTGTAGGTAGAAAAGGAAGAATAGGTAAGGAAGGCGAAGAAGATGCTGCTGGAGAATATGTGTACAAATTTTGGCATTTGATGGATGAGGCCATGAACGCTATTCTCTTCATATTAATAGGGCTACAAATTATAGTTATTCATTATGAAATGGATTATTTCTATGCTGCTGGTATTGCCATCCTCGTAGTACTTACGGCACGACTTCTTGGTGTTGGAATTCCTGTCTCTATCATGAGAATTAAAAGATTCTTTCCTAAATACACCATTAGGATACTCACATGGAGTGGTTTGCGAGGTGGAATATCAGTTGCATTAGCCCTTTCTCTTTACAAAGAGAACCACGGTTTTGTTATGGATCCAAAGATTGTGGATATTCTTATTACCATGACCTACTGTGTGGTTCTATTTTCTATTGTTGTTCAAGGACTTACTGTTGGTAAATTATTTAAATTGGCAGCAGAGAACGATAAAAAAGAAGCTTAATCTCGTTCATGCAAAAACAAACAATAGCCATTACATATAAGAATGTAATGGCTATTTTTTTGATTAGTAGTAAAAAGTCTATACTTTTCGTGTTCGATATAATTTAACAATTACAAAAACTAATAATTATGGCAAATAGAGGTGGATTCTCTAGCAAACTAGGTTTTATTATGGCTGCAGCAGGCTCAGCTGTTGGTCTCGGGAATATATGGAAATTTCCATTTGAAGTTGGCAATGGAGGTGGTGCTGCTTTTGTCTTTATATACCTTATTTTCTGCTTTATACTTTGTTTGCCCGTAATGATTACAGAAATTGCTATTGGAAGAAAAACTCAGCTCAACCCTGTTGGAGCATTCTCAAAACTAGGATTTAAAGGATGGAGAAACCTAGGAAAACTTGGGCTTATTAGTGGTTTTTTAATTTTATCATTTTACAATGTAGTAGCTGGTTGGGCTTTTGGTTATTTCATCGAGATTTTATTAGGGAATTTTGAGATAGGCCAAAATTTTTCTGCGTTCACATCGAATGTAATTAAAGTAGGTGGATATGCTACTATCTTTATGGTTTCTACTGCATTCATCGTTTCAAAAGGTATTTCAGGAGGAATTGAAAAAGCAAGTAAAATATTAATGCCTACGCTAATTTTAATCATTTTATCGCTAGTAGCCTACTCATTCACACTAGAACACTCCATAGAAGGACTGAAATTTTATCTTGTTCCCGATTTTTCAAAAATAACTTTACCTGTGATCTACGGAGCTCTTGGACAAGCATTCTTCTCTCTGTCATTAGGCATGGGAGCATTAATCACTTATGGTAGTTATGTAGGTAAAAACGATAATATTATCACTTCAGCAGTATTAATCACACTAACCGATGTGGGCATAGCATTTATAGCTGGCTTAATGATGTTTCCTTTAGTTGCCTATATGACTGAAGGAGGTGTTGCAGAGTACGTTCAAGGTGGCGGTGGTGGTGCTGGTCTTATTTTCTCGACATTACCTAGTGTTTTTGAAAAAATGGGACCTACATTAGGAGTAGTAATTGGTTCTTTGTTTTTCTTATTATTATCATTTGCTGCACTTACTTCAACGGTATCTTTACTAGAGGTGCCTGTTTCATATGTAGTAGATGAACATAAAGTGAAAAGAACCAGAGCAGTTTGGGGTGTGGCGATTCTAATTTTTATAGTAGGCATACCTTCTTTACTAGGAAATGGTTACTCAACGTTTTTCACCGAGTTTGTTACTTATTTTGGTGCTGAAAAACCTACTGATTTCATGACATTTATCGGACATGTAGCCAACGACACTTTTCTACCTTTAGGAGGATTCTTAATTTCTGTATTTGCCGCATATGTATGGAAAAAAGCAAGTTTAAGTGATGAAATTTCTCAAGGGTATCCTAATTACAAAGGGTCTATAGTTGAGAAATATATTAATTTTACCATTTCTTATTTGTGTCCTACTATATTAGGTGTTTTATTTATTTTAACTGTACTTGATCGTTTTTTTAGTATCAGTGTGGTAGGATAAGTGATAATTAATAAGAAGAAAATTAAGGTTAATTATGCTATGTTTGTACTTTATTAATTTACACCTCAAAAAGTGAAAAATACTAAAAAAAATAAAAAGAAACGTTTAGGGAGCTACCCTTCATTAAATGTAATTTTTAGTGTCACACTTGCTCTTTTTGTAATTGGACTGTTTGGGATGTTGTTTTTACATACAGCAAAACTTTCTGAAATTATTAGGGAAAATATAGAAATTCAAATTTACCTAAACAATAACGTCTCAGAAAGTCAAAGAATAACACTACAACAAACATTAGCATCAAAACCTTTTACGTTATTAAAAGAAAACGAAGCTCAAATCGACTTTATATCAAAAGAAGAAGCTGCTGAAATTTTCATGAATGAAACGGGAGAAGACATCAACAATGTTTTGTCGGACAACCCTTTACGAGATGCTTTTACATTGAAAGTAAATGAAGCGTATTATGATCAATCTAAATTACAACAACTAAAGGATGAAATAGAAACATTAAGAGGTGTGTTTGAAGTTGTGTATGTCGAAAGTCTCATTGATTTAATTAATAAAAACATAACTAAAATCAGTCTTATATTACTGGGCTTCACTTCCATTCTTTTATTAGTGGTCGTAATTCTCATTAATAACACCATAAAATTAGCGTTATTTTCGCAGCGTTTTTTAATACGAAGCATGCAATTAGTAGGAGCAAAATCAAGTTTCATACGTAAACCATTTTTATACCGTTCATCACTTTATGGTCTTATTGGAGGTGTATTGGCTTCTATTCTTCTTTTTAGCTTAACCCAGTATGCGTACAAACGTATTGAGGATTTACAGTTACTTCAAGATATTAATAAAATGATGATATTGTTTGGTCTCTTACTTGTTTTAGGAATCATAATTGGTTTTTTTAGCACATTGAAAGCAATAAATAAATACCTAAAAATGTCACTTGACGATTTATACTAAACTATGGAAAAAAATAATAAAGTCGCTTTTGGTAAAAAAAACTACACTCTGATGTTAATCGGAATAGCAACCCTTATTACGGGGTTTGTTGTTATGTCATTAGATACTGAACCACATGGTTTTGGATTTATAGGTCTTACACTAGGGCCCATAATTGTAATGGCTGGTTTTATCATAGAATTCTTTGCTATACTTCACAAGAAATAAATGGACATTATCGAGGCATTAATCCTTGGTGTTATTCAGGGACTAACGGAATTTTTGCCAGTTAGTAGTAGTGGACACATTGAGCTAGGGGCTGTTTTATTGGATGTACAATCGAAAGATAATTTACTTTTCTCGATTATTGTTCATGGCGCTACCGCTCTTTCTACTATCGTGGTATTCCGTAAAACTATTATTCAAATTATCATCGAACTATTCGAGTTCAAATGGAATGAATCTACTCAATTTCTGACAAAAATAATCATCTCTATGATTCCTGTTGGTATTGCTGGCGTGTTTTTTGAAAAACAAATCGAATCCTTTTTTGGTGGAAATGTCACTTTTGTAGCTAGTATGTTACTCATTACAGGCGTACTATTATCTTTCACCTATTTTGCTCAAAACCCAAAAAAGGAAGTGAGCTATTGGAAAGCATTTTTTATAGGCTTAGCACAAGCAGTTGCTATTCTTCCAGGAATATCAAGATCAGGTGCTACAATTTCTACTGCTATTCTTCTTGGCGTTGACAAA
>JAOULS010000291.1 GCA_029881895.1 Cyclobacteriaceae bacterium
TAGTACTAAGCATATTCATGGAGCATTTATGCAATATTCAGTTATCGAGCATCAGTATTATTCGTGCCTTGTACTATTAAAATTACACCCACATGAAGTTTTAGAAAAAGAGAGTGAAAAAGGAAGGATATTTTGGGATAGCTACAATAATATTTTGTTTTGGACTAAAAATGGATCATATAATTTTCTTCACTTAAAGCTAATTATTGAGTCTGAACTTGGAAGAGTAAAAGTTTTAGATCTCAATCAATTAGCTTCTTTGTATGACGAGGCTATTGAAACCTCAAAAGAAAATGGGTTTATCCAACATGCTGGCCTTTGTTGTGAGCTTGCGGCAGATTGCTTTCAAGAAAAAGGGCTAAGTAGAATGTCTAAATCGTATAATAGCGAAGCTGTTATTTTATTTAAGAAGTGGGGGGCTAAGTCAGTAGTACGTAGACTTGAAAAAAACAGAAAACTACTGAATAATAATATTGAAGGAGACATAACTAAGCCTCAGGAGTACGTAAATACTAACTTAGATTTAAGAACAGTTATTAATGCTTCGATTACTCTTTCTAAAGCAGTTACATTGAAGAGTGTACTTAAAAGCATGATGAAAATAGTGGCGAAAAGTGCGGGTGCTGATAGAATTTATTATTTGGTAAATGATCATTTTAATATCAATAAGAAGGAAGAAAAATGGGTGTTGCAGGCTTGTGTTGATTCAAGAAATAATAAAGAAGAATTTTTGCAAAACATAGATCTCGAAAAAATCAATAGAGGTAATGATGTAAGCTATAAAATTATGAGGTATGTCACCAATACGAAATTATTGTTAATGATTGATGACTTATCCACTGACGAACGTTTTGGTTTAGAAGAGTCACCTGTTGAGGGCAATAAAAAATCTATTTTGTGTACACCTATAGAATATCAAGGCAAATTTCATTCAATATTCTATCTAGAAAATAATGTGATAACAGGTGCGTTTACGCCTCATAAGGCGCAAATCCTCAATGCATTGTCTCAATTATTGGCAGTATCGTATGATAATATAAAATTGTTTTCTGATCTGAACAGTAAAATTAATCAGTTACAAGAATGGAAACATGTTTTTGAACATGCAGAGTGGGGCATTGCTGTTGGAGATGTGGAAGAGGAATTACTGAAATTCATTAATCCTGCTTTTGCAAAGATGCATGGATATGAATTGGATGAAATGATTGGCAAACCTATAAAAGATTATTATGCGCCAGAAAGTTTAAAAGAAATACCGAAATATATACAGATTTCGAATGAAACAGGCTACTGCACATTTGAGGCTATGAGGATACATAAAGATGGATTTCTATTCCCTGCGCAGATAGAAATTTCTACGGTTAAGGACAAAAAAGGAAAAAATTTATACCGAGCAGCTCATCTACAGGATATCACCAAAAGAAAAAAGGATGAACAAGCATTAATAGAAAGTGAGAAGAAGTATAAATTACTTTTTGAGTTGGCACAAGAAGGAATATGGGTATTTAATAAAAATTTTTATACCACTTTCGTTAACCCTAGCATGGCTAAAATGCTAGGCTATTCAAGTGAAGAGATGATGGATAAGCATATCTATGATTTTATGGATGAAAGAGGGGTTGAAACAGCTAAATTTATAATTGAAAGAAATGATGTAGAAAAAAAACAACAATATGATATAGAGTTGCTTCATAAAAACGGAAAAACAGTAGTTGTAGCAATGGAAACGGCTTCAATAGTAGATGAAAATGGTGAGGTAAAGGGGACTATCGTTGGAATGATGAATATAACGACTCGCAAGCAGATGGAAAAACAATTGAGAGATCATGAAGCAGATCTTGAACGTAGAGTATTTGAGCGAACACTTGAAGTAGAAGAAAAAAACGTGGAATTAACAGCTTCTAATAAGCAATTAATAGACACATTAGACATGTTGAAGTCTACCCAATCACAATTGGTGAAATCAGAAAAAATGGCCTCTTTAGGAGTGTTAACAGCAGGGATAGCCCATGAAATAAATAACCCGATAAACTTTGTTTATGCCGGGATTTATTCACTCGAAGATAATTTTAATGACGTGAAAAAAGTACTTAACGCTTATGAAACAATAGATTCAACAAATGTGACAAAAAAACTAGCTGAAATTGATGTACTAAAAGCTACATTAAAATATGATAAGCTTTTGAGTTTAGTAGAGAAGTCAACAATTAACATAAAGAATGGAGCTGAACGTACTACCGAAATAATAAAAGGACTTAAATCATTCTCTAGAGCGGATAATGATGAATTAATTACAGTAAATATTCATGAAAATTTAGATGATACATTGTTGTTATTGAATAACCAGCTTAAAGAACGTATTACCATTAAAAAAGCGTATGGTAATATTCCCGACATAGCATGTTACCCAAGTAAAATCAATCAGGTATTAGTAAATCTGGTAGATAATGCTTTCCAATCTATTGATGGATTAGGAACTATTGAAATTACTACTTCAAAGGAAACAAAAAGGGAAATTGAATATGTTAAAATAGCTATTTCTGATACAGGAGTAGGAATAAAAAAGGAAGTAATAGATTACGTTTTCGAACCTTTTTTTACAACTAAAGAGGTAGGAAAGGGAACAGGCTTAGGCTTGTCAATCAGTCATGGTATTATCGAAGAACACAAAGGGTTTATAGAGGTAGAGAGTGTTCTGGGTAAGGGGACGACTATGAAAATTTATATTCCTATAAAACAATAAATGTGATCACGATTATGAAAAAAGATTTTGTTAAAACACGTACAGCTAAAATTTGGAAAGATGAAGATGGAATCATCCATACTGAATTAGATAAATCTTCCGAATTAACATTAGAAGATGGCATTGAAAACATTAATGTTATTGAAAAAATGAATCAGGGCTCTTCTGTATTGGTATTATCAGATATTCGTAATGTAAAATCAGTATCGAAAGAACATCGTGATTTCTTTTCTTCGGAAAGAGTGGTTAAAATTATGTCGGCCGG
Source organism: Cyclobacteriaceae bacterium (assembly GCA_029881895.1). Taxonomy (GTDB): domain Bacteria; phylum Bacteroidota; class Bacteroidia; order Cytophagales; family Cyclobacteriaceae; genus JAOUKH01. The sequence continues at coordinate 3,009 of JAOULS010000291.1, forward strand.
TGCGATCATAACTGGCTCTCCTATAACCAAGGTGATGGCGAATTTTTTCTTCCAAGTTAACAAGCCTCCGTATAGAACTAAAATGTTTACCTCAGAAACAGAAGCTATTAAATGGTTGAAAGAGCATGCAATAAAAACC
>JAOULS010000292.1 GCA_029881895.1 Cyclobacteriaceae bacterium
TACTACAATATATTTAGATGAATTCACCCCTGCTAAGTGCTGAATTGCTCCTGAAATACCTACGGCTATGTACAAATTAGGACTCACTTTTACTCCTGTTTGTCCAACATGTTCATGGTGAGGTCGCCAGTCCATATCTGAAACAGGCTTACTACAACCAGTTGCAGCACCTAACGCCTGTGCTAAATCTTCAATGATTCCCCAATTTTCTGGTCCTTTTAATCCTCTTCCTCCTGAAACTACAATCTCTGCTTCTGGAAGCAACACATCGCCTGTCGCTTTTTCGACCCCTAAAATTTTAGCAGAAAAATCATGAGCTGAAAGATTAATTTCATAATTCTCAACCGAAGCAGTTCCGCCTGTTTCTTTTACTTCAACTGCATTTTTCTTTATTGATAATATCTTATTTGTCTTATTCAATGTTACAGTTGCGAATGCTTTCCCTGTATAAATACTTCTTTTGACCTTAAATCCACTCGAAGTATCAGGCAATGCCACTACATTAGAGACCAAGCTCGCATTCGTTTTAATAGCGACACGAGCTGAGACAGATCCTCCCAACGAAGAGTTTGCCAATACTAACGTAGTCGCTCCCGTTTCTTTCATTACTACAGAAATTACGTTAGCATACGCTATTATTACACCATTATTAAGTCTACTATCCCCTACATGTAATACTTTAGTTGCCCCATAATTACCTAAGTCGACTAATTCCGACTGATCTATTTCTCCCATAGCCAGCGCAATAACATCATCTCCCATTGCATTAGCATACGCTACCGCTTCAATTGATGTTTTTTTAATTTTGCCTTCTGCTATTTCTACAAAAACTAATATTGCCATATCGTTTTACGATTTTTAATTTTTTATAAATGTGTTAAAGAATTTTTGCTTCATTCTTTAGCAAGTCTACTAATTCCTGAACATTGTCTGCACTGATCATTTTTACAGCACCTTTTTCTGCGGGAAGTTCGTATTTTTCTAACGTCACCCCTGTATCATTTCCTGTAGGCTCTACTACTGTCAATGGCTTTGTACGTGCCGACATAATCCCTCTCATATTTGGGATTTTCCATTCTGCAATAGGTTCCTGACAACCTGCAACAAATGGCAAGTCCAACTCTATTGATTCTTTACCTCCTTCAATCTCTCTTGTCATTTTCGCTGTAAATCCCTCAACATCTAAAGTCATTACAGGAGAAACAGATGGTATACCTAATAGCTCTCCTACCATGCCGTGTACCATCCCTCCATTAAAATCAAGTGACTCTCTACCCATTAATATCAAATCGTACCCTTCTTTTTTTATTGCATTGGCAATTTGCTGTGCAACAAAAAGCGAATCGGTAGGTTCGGCATTTATGCGAATGGCATCATCAGCACCAATGGCTAATGCTTTTCTTATGGTCGGTTCTGTTTCGGCTGTTCCCACATTTAGCACAGTAATACTTCCTTCTGTCTGTTCTTTCAATTCTACAGCTCTAGCTAATGCATAATCATCGTAAGGGCCAATGATAAATTGAACTCCCGAGGTATCAAACTTGGTGTCTCCCTCTGTGAAAGTAATTTTCGAAGTAGTATCTGGTACATGTGTAATACAAACTAATATCTTCATATCACTATTTGTTGTTTTGTTTAATTTGTGGTGAAGATAATGAATATTGCTCCAAATAAAAATTGAAATGCAAATTGTAGAAGCTATGTTTGTGATAATTTTTTAACCCAATCATTTTTTCCTTTTAGAAGGATTTTTTATTACTATAAATCAATACAATTATGGTCAATAACCGCCTTGAACTTCTACTCCAATATTTAAAAGATGAGCCAGACGATCCTTTTAATATTTATGCTGTAGCTACCGAATACAAAAACACCTCTCCTGAAAAAGCAATAAAATATTACGAAATACTACTTGAAAAACATCCAACGTACCTTCCCACCTATTACCATGTAGCAGAAGTATACTTGATTTTAGAACAACTCGAAAAGGTAGAAGACATCTATAAAAAAGGCATTGCCCTCGCACAACAACTAAACGAACGTACCCCCTTGCGTGAGCTACAAAATGCGTATAACGAATTTTTGTTCGATGATTAACTTCTTCCTTGAAAAATGTACTGCACTACCACTAATCAGTAGTTACCGATAAAAAAGTGATTATTATAAACACGCTTGAATTTTAACAAATTAAATCAAAACTATATAGTTTATTTGTTATTTCCGATTCATTTACTAGGCTAAATTCACCTTAAAGAGCTTAGATATCAACAAAAAAAGAAATAATCCTTCATTGCCTTCATGTTTTGTTGATCCAAATACATTCTAATCTCTTTTTGAGCTTGTTCACTGGCAACAGACACTATACTCTGTGGGTTCTGAAGTGTCACCAAATAATCAATATTGAACATTTTATTTCCGTAGATGGTATGTCCTATTTTGTTTGGGTTATCGCAAATCCAGTGAAAAGGGATGTTATTTTCCGTCAGTTTTTTAGCAATAAATTTTCCTTTTCCTCCCGCTCCCCAAACTGCAAGTGGTCTACTGGCGTCATAGTCTAATGCTAAAAAATAATGAATTTTAATATCCAGTAAGTAATCATTAGAATAGTGATTGTCAGTACGGGAGCTTCGTGTGCTATAATCACGCCAATGGTGCGTTAGCCTATCGCAAGGAATACACACGAGGTTGTTTTTATAAAATCGAAAAGTTAGGTCGTAGTCTTCAGGATATTTATCCGATTGGAAAGCCCCGCATTTAATCAAATCGTCCTTATATACCATAAAATTTGGAGAAGGAATTACACACTCTTTATAAATTTCTTTAAAATTACTCCCTTCAGAAATCATAAGATTCAGCCATCGTGCATATTTATCATATCCATCCCCTATTCCGCTCTCACTAAAGTACTTCACCTGCCCTATAGCTATATGTCCTCTACCCTTATTTACTAACAATTCGCTCAATACCTCAATTTTGTCTGGTGTCATCACATCATCGGAGTCCATTCGAGTGACAAGCTCTCCTTTACAGTGTTGAAAACCTGTACGAAGTGCTTCAATAATACCTTTCCCATCATTGTTGAAAAGCTTGATACGATCATCTCTCTTCGCATACGACTCCACAATGGAGGTACCATTATCTGTAG
>JAOULS010000060.1 GCA_029881895.1 Cyclobacteriaceae bacterium
TTATGGATGTACAGCAACTAGTAATAAAACCGTCACTATTTTCGATGCCTCAAATGCCATTGCAGGTCTCGAAAATATTCAATGTACCGATGGAGGTCTCGATATTATAGAGAATAATGGTAGAGCTCCTCAATTCTTGTTAATCGACCTTCAGGTGACAATACCAATTGACCAAGTAGGAAAATTTGACCCTGCTGTAGTTAGCAATAGCCTGTCTTTGGTAGGAGTCGATTATGAATTTGACCCTAGCCTATTCAACACCCCTGAAAATTATGCTCTATTCCCTACAGGAGAAGGTGGTCTAGTGGGAACACTATTGTTTACTGGTCAGTACCAAGACCAACAAAACACTTCAATAATCGAAAAACTAGTTCAACGAGTGGACATCTATATCCCTCCTGTAAGTACATTAACTTTTGACGATTTAGGCCCTGTGGGTTTTACTGAAACTGAATATTGCGAAAATGGAGGGGACATCAGAATTAGTGGTAGCCCTAAACCAGCTACGGGCGTGTCTATAGGATTCTTCACGATCAACAACGATCCTGCACACCCAGCCCTTACAGATAATGGCGATGGTTCCGCAACTATTGACCCAACCAAAACAGGATACGGGTTTATCGATGTTTCATATAGCTTCCAAAACCTTACAAGTAGTTGTGAAAACACTGTATCTTATCAAGTACGTGTTAACCCCAACCCTATTGCTGAATTCACCATCTTACCTGGCTGTGTAGGCATTGATTTTAACTTTGACAATACCTCTAAATTTCCGCCTGGGCTCAACCAAGATCCTTTGTCTGTTATAAATAAATGGGATTGGGATTTTAATGACATCAATAGTCCAAATGGATCAGTAGATGAATTGGCGACACATGTATTTCTTGCGCCTGGTACCTATAACGTTTCCTTAACCGCTACATCCGATAAAGGTTGTATTTCTACTCCCTTGGTAGCACCTATTTCAATAGGAAACAACCCTGCTACCTCTTTCAGATTTGAGCAAATAGCAGTAGGTACTCCTACAATATTCACGAATACTACACCAACAGATACACCTAGTACACCTCCAGGTAGTCAATTAAGCGTAAATGTTGAAACATTGGAATGGTATATCAATGGTGTACTCGAAGAAACAGTAATAGACAACAATAGCGATCCTGAACTAAGACTACCTTTTGATACGTATAGTTTTACTACCGCTGAACCTCAACAAGTAGTGTTACGTGCCATTACAGACAAAAACTGTATTGTAAATGATACACTTAATTTTTTCACCGTTCCTAAATATACGCTAAGCAATGTCGATGCTGACCCAACAAACGATAGTGAAATAGAGGACTTTTCGGTTGATAATGGTGGTTGGGTAACATGGGGAACAAACTCTTCTTGGGGAGTAGGCAGTTCAGGTGGTGACGTAATCGCTACTGGTATCAACACAACTGGGGTCGATAATTTTTGGACAACAGGAGTAGGAAGTCCGCACGATATAAATGAAATATCATACGTATATAGTCCTGTATATAATATAGCAGACTTAACAAGACCATTATTAATTTTAGATAAATTTTCGGATTTACAGGAAATTAACGGTGTTGTAATCGAATATACTCCTGTGAATTTACAAGGAACGAGTACTTTTGGAATAGACGATTCACAATGGAAATTATTAGGAAGTCTTTCATCTGGAATAAACTGGTACGGAACCGGTGATATTGAAAATATTGGAGGCGACCAAACTACGGGTTTATATGGTTGGTCGCTTACTGATATAGGTTGGACTACTAGTAAACATACACTAGCTGCCGCCAAAGAAGCTTCTCTTACAAATGGAAATGGAGAGATTCAATTCCGGGTTTCTTTTGTATCCGGTAGTCAAAACAACTCAGAGTTTGATGGCTTCGCTTTCGACAATGTATTTGTCGGCCCTAGAACTAGAACAGTATTAGTCGAAAATTTCACTGATATTACAGAAGCTACTCAGAATAATGATTTAAACTCATTTTTATCTTCTGATGTAGATGCAATAGAAATTGTAAAACTGAATTATCATACGAGCTTTTTGGGCAATAACCCTTTCGCTGAAGTAAATTCACTAGATCCTGACTCTAGGGCGCAATACTACAATATCAATACAGTAGCTAGTGCGGTAATGGATGGTACTATTCGTCAAGGTAATCAACCTGTGAACGGCTGGCTAGAAGAAGAATTTAATAAAAGGTCATTACAACCTGCTAATTTTAAAATAACACCTAGCATCAGTAAAAATACGGATGAAGAATTAGTAATTAACACCTCTATTATCAACACTTCTTCTAACCCTGATGCTACTGCCTTAAATGGAACTGATAAATCTGCATTAATATACACGGTTATAGTTGAGAATGAGGATGAAAATAACAGTTACTATGACATAGTACGAAAAATTCTGCCTGATGCTACAGGACTAAAAGTGGATGAAAATCAGTTAAAAATTGGAATCGCTCTTCCTGAATTAAGTTGGACACCCTTTTCTGATACAAACATCAGTAACTTAAGTGTGGTAGTATTCATCCAAGGAGAAGAAACAAAGGAAATATATCAAACCATTAAAGTGCCTGTTGATGTTATTCTTAATAGAGTTACTGGCATTGATAATCAAGAAATGAAACCCTTTCGTTTATACCCTAACCCTGCTAAGCACTATACTCAACTCGACTTCGGGAAAAGAATCGAAGACGATTATACGTTAAATGTATATGACCAGTTCGGTAAACTTATTTTTACTGACTATATCCAGAAAGGGCAGCGTATGTACGAATTAGATACTAAAAACTACATAAACAGTCTGTACATCATTCAGGTAGAATCTGAAAAAGGTATCGTGGAAAGGACTAAGTTAGTGGTACTTGATAAGTAAATCCTGTTTATATCTATACATCAACGTGTGTAATATGTTATATTACACACGTTGATTAACTTTAAGAGATAGAGGTCATAAAGTATTTATAGAAGTAGTTCCCAAATAACTATGGCGTGTTTTTAGACACAAACGATGACGTGATGTATTTTTATAATGCTCCTATTCATATCTCACAAACAATCTGATAAAAGGCGATTTATACTACTCACTAACTTCGTGGTTGGCCTTTATTTTTTTATAAATCGTTCGGCTCTATTTTCAATATTCAAATAGTATGCGCCAGGTTTCAAGTCATGTAAAAAAATTTCTTTGCCCTTACCTTCTAGTATTTTCGTTCCGTTAATATCTGTAATATAATAACGTGTGGTTTTCGATAACGTTATTTTTGAAGTAACCGATTTAGGTGAAAAAGTTATTGGTTCTTCTGTTGACGTAAAGGCAAACTCAACACTATAAAATTGTTGCTTTGCGTGATCGATGTATTTTATGCGGTAACGATTATCGCCAGGATAATGGTGGGGCGCAATACTGTATTGATTATAATTAAGTTCTCCTTTAGCAGTCAAAGAATCAACTACATTCCATGTTTGTTTTTTCTTTTGTAATTGTTCAATCACAAAACTTCCGTTTGGGAATTCACCTTTTGTACTCCACAAAATAGAGTTATTATCCGATTGAGCTGTAATAAACTGAAAGCCATTCGTAAAACTCAACACTTGTGGATTAAGTACTACTGGTTCACAATCGTCTTTATATTCAATACGTAATACTACTAAGTCACCAAGCGAAAGATAGGATAAATCTACCTGAAAAGCAGTTTGCTGAGGGTCTTCTACTATTAGTCGATCATTCACAAATATATTATTAGTACAAAACACCTTTGTAGCCGTATTAAATGGGTTTCGAACAAATATGTTTTTACCACTATATTGTCCTTTTAACACCATTTCACCTGCTAAAAGTGAACTAGATATCGAAAACAAACAAAATAATACATATAATTTTCTCATAACCATAAAGTTATGTGAATCAAGTAAAGAAGAGAAGATTTATTTGAACAAAAAATTAAATTAATATTTCTCTTACGTTGGCTTTTATTTTTTTAGACAAACTATCGGTAGGTAAATCATTGACATCTCTTCCAAAAGGATCTTCAATCTCTTCTGCTATCAGTTCAATGGTAACCAATATAAAAAACACCATCAACACCATAGGGATAGTCCAATAGGCATACGGATACATGAAGGCAAATGGCAATGTAATAATATAGGTGAAAATAAATTTCTTGATATACATACTGTAAGAATAAGGAATTGGTGTATTTCTAATTCTTTCGCAAGCACCCATAATATCTGAAAATGATTTCAACTCCTTGTCAAGCACAAAAAATTGTTCTTGAGTAAATTTTTTAGACATGTAAAGTTCATTAACTTTTTCATACAGCATAAGAGATATTATATTTGGTTTATGTTGTACGTCTTCAAGTCTATCTAAAAACTCTCCTTCTATTACATCTAAATCCTCTAACCGAGTACCTTCTCGTAAATGCTCTTTTAGTGCCATTACAAAATTGGGAATCATTTGAGCAAAATATAGACGGGATTCTTTATCCTCTTTGTCTAAAAATGCACCTATTTTTAATGCTAAATTTCTGGTATTGTTAACCAAAGCTCCCCAATTTTTACGCCCTTCCCACCAACGGTCATAGGCCGAATTGGTTCTGAAAACTAGAAATAGACCTAAGACTATTCCAAGTAGCGAATGTATGGCTGTAGTACCTTGGAATTTAATTTCAAAAAAATCTACTATTAAAAAAACAACAACCGCAGTATATGCTCCAATAAATACAAGTGCTGGGAAAAGCACATGTATGATGTGTTTACTATAGGAGTGAAAAATTAAACCAAACCAAGTCTTAGGATTATATCTAACCATTATTTTTTTATTATACTTAAACAAAAATAATTTGACTGTCTCAATTTCAAAATATTATACAAGAAACTGAATCAAAAATTCATACTAATACGATCTCTTTCACTACAACTCTAGTCTACCAATACTTCTGCTAGTTTAGCATGTAAGGCTTCACCTCTAAGGTTTTTTGCAATAATTACGCCCTCTTTATCCAATAACAACGAAAAAGGTATCGACTTTACATTATAAAGTACAGCCGCCTCCGATTGCCAAAATTTAAGGTCAGACACCTGTGTCCAGGTAAGCCCATCTTGTTCTATTGCCATTACCCAGTCTTCTTTTTTTCGATCGAGAGAAACTCCATAAATTTCAAACCCTTTATCCTTAAAAGTAGTATAAGCTTTGACTACATTAGGGTTTTCTGCACGACAAGGCTTACACCATTTCGCCCAAAAATCAATCAACACGTATTTTCCTCGCAAAGAGGATAATTTGATAATCTCTCCTTCAGGGTTCGGTAATGCAATCTCGGGCGCAACATTTCCTATCGCTAATTTTTTCAATACATTAACTTCATCTATAAACCCTCTCGCAAAAGGGTTATTTCCCTTTCCTTCTTCGATGAATTTATTAGCCACTTTTTGATAAATATCAAAATTAGTGTTTTTATCAATACTATTTATTACTTGTAGCACTGCCAATGAAGTACCCATTAAATCAATTTTATCAATAAGTTTTGTCTTATTCAGGTTTTCTAATGCAATATATTCTAGCTGAATTGCCTTTACTGTAGCAGCATCACCAGCATCTCTTGCGGTAACAAAACGAGCATTCAGAGCTTGTACTTCCTGCGAATTTTGAAAATTACTCATGATTGATTGAAATTCATCAAGCATTTGATGATCACTTGAACCTGATATTTCTACAAAACCTTTTCGAGAATTTCCATCTACACGAATTACTACGTCATCCTTATCCAAAATAACGTTTACAAATTGTTTGCCATAATAATTAATTCGATAAATACCAGCTTGCTCAACTATTACTTGTTCCGAATAAGTGTAGTCTTCTTTCAACGAAATAGTGTCTTTTGGTGTTAATTTTCCTTCAACAGATATTTCTTCAATTATAATTAGTCCCTCTTGAGGGTGTCCCACATTGCCCGAAATAATAATTGTATTTCCTGCTGTTTCATTACTGGGTGTTTCTTCATTAGTCGTTTGGCTTGTACAACTTGAAATTGAAAAAAATATCCCTACGAGATAAAATACCTTTCTATACATCATTTATCTAATTTTTGTTTTAATAATTGATTCGTCACTTTAGGATCAGCTTTCCCTTTGCTTATTTTCATCACTTCCCCTACAAACATACCTAATAATCCTTTCTTGCCACTACGATAAGAAGCTACCTTTTCAGGCAATTCAGTCAATACTTCATCGATTATAGCTTCTATTGTTCCTGTATCACTCTCCTGTACTAAGTTCATTTCTTCAGCTAACTTCAATGGTTCTTTTTCAGGATTAGTCAGTAAAGCTGGAAATAATTTTTGTGATGCTGCAGAAAAACTTAATTGATTACTATCTACCAACGCAATGATTTTAGCAAGTTTATCAGTTGTTAATGGAAATTGATTTATATCTACCGAAGATTCATTCAAATAAGATTTAATAGGTCCCATTATCCAGTTAGAAGCCGCCTTAAAATTTAAAGTTTTTGAACATAACGCTTCAAAAAATAAGGCTATCTCCTTAATGTCTGTTAAAACAAGTGCATCATACGATGACAAGTTATATTTATTTACGTACTTATCGTAAAGTTCGTTTGGTAAACTTGGCATTTGTCCTTTCAACGACTCTAGCCATTCATCTGACACCACTAATGGGCTAAGATCTGGATCTGGAAAGTACCGGTAATCATTTAACTCTTCTTTGGCACGCATGGAAGTGGTAATTCCAGTAGGTTGATCAAAATTTCGCGTTTCCGAATATATCTCATTTCCTTTTTCAATCTCTATAATCTGGCGTTCAATTTCAAAATCAATAGCACGTTGGACATTACGCATTGAATTCATATTCTTCACTTCCACTTTTTTGCCATATTCACTTGCGTCCTTAAGCATAATAGAAATATTCGCATCGCATCGCAACGAACCTTCTTCCATATTTCCATCACAAATTTCGAGATAACGAACAAGTTTTCTTATTTCAGACACAAAAGAAAACGCTTCATCCGAAGATCTTAAATCAGGCTCGGATACAATCTCAATTAAAGGAACTCCCGCCCGATTAAAATCCACTAAAGTATCTGTTTCTTCTGCCAAATGAATAGATTTTCCTGCATCTTCCTCAATATGAATTCGATTAAGACGAATGTCTCTTTCATCACCATTCTTCGGCTTTACGCGTACAACACCTCCAACACAAATTGGCGTTTTATCTTGAGTGATTTGATATCCTTTTGGAAGATCTGGGTAGAAATAATTTTTCCGATCAAATGTTTGCACCCTAGAGATTTCACTTTTACAGGCTAATCCCATTTTAATAGCATATTCAACCACCTTTTTATTCAGTTTGGGTAATGTCCCAGGGTGGCCCAATGTAATCGTACTTATATTCGTGTTCGGCTCATTACCAAACTTAGCAGCGTCCGAGTTATATATTTTAGTATTCGTCAATAACTGTGCATGTACCTCAAGTCCAATTACTGCTTGGTATTTATCTCTGATGTTGTTATCCATAAAATATTATCTACCTCTTTTCTTCCTCGCTACAAATCTATAAATTCTTTTGCTTTTTCAACCACTTTATCCAATCCAGTCAAATCACTTCCACCAGCAGTAGCAAAAAAGGGTTGACCTCCTCCTCCACCTTTAATTTCCTTTGCTAAATCTCGAACAATATTTCCTGCATGTAATGTAGGTATAAGGTCGTCACCAATAACAACCGCTATTTGTGGTTTTCCATTTATATCAGCAGCCAATACCATATAGAGGTTCTTTATTTGATTTTTTAAATCAAATGCTATTTTTTTTAGTGCTTCTGCACTAGGTAAAGTGATTTTTTCAATAATTACTTTTTTATTGTTTATGCTTTCTAGTTTCGACAACAATTCATTTTTCACAACCAATGCTTGTTGCATTTGTCCTTTTTCAACTTCTCTAACAAGCGTATTTTTTTCTTCCACCAAATTCGCTACAGCCTGACTTAAATCTTTCGGTTCTTTTAAAAAAACTTTTATTTCATTCAGTAAATCCAACTGATGATTTAAAAACTGCTCCGCAGTTTCTGCAGTTATCGCTTCTACCCTTCTTACACCTGCAGCAATTGAACTTTCGCTTATAATTTTAAATAGGCCTATTTGCCCTGTAGCTTCGGCATGAGTCCCTCCACACAATTCAACTGAATATGCTGGATCAAATGTGATTATGCGAACAAAGTCACCATATTTCTCACCAAAAAGTGCCGTAGCTCCCATCTTTTCTGCTTCATCTATAGGAACATTACGCTGTTCAGTCAACACTACATTTTCTCTTATTTTAGCATTCACAATACGCTCGACATCACGAATTTCGTTATCTGTCATTTTTGAGAAATGAGAAAAATCAAACCTAAGTGCTTTATCATTTACCAAAGAACCTCTTTGTTCTACATGCTCTCCTAAAACTTGACGTAATGCCGAATGTAAAAGATGTGTTGCACTATGGTTATTCACTATTTTCACTCTTCGAGAGGCATTTACTACACAATTGAAGTCGCCTTCCATATTAGAAGGTAATTTATCAACAAAATGAACGATTAAATCATTTTCTTTTTGTGTATCTACTACAGCAATTTTCTCTCCATTATTTTCGATAAACCCAACATCACCCACCTGACCTCCACTTTCAGCATAAAAAGGCGTTTTGCTAATCACTAGTTGGTATTTTTCCTTTTTCTTCTCTATGATAGTTCTGTATTTTAAAATTTGAGCTTTGCACGTTAATTCATCATACCCTACAAAAGCTACTTCCTCCGCTTCTTTTATCACTATCCAATCTCCTGTTTCTTTTACTGCATCAGCCTTCGATCTGTTTTTTTGCTTTTGCATTTCAACTTTAAAACCTTCCTCATCAATGTTCAATCCATTTTCTCGTGCAATCAAAGAGGTTAAATCTAGTGGAAATCCATACGTATCATACAACTCAAAAGTCAGCTCACCTGAAATAAAATCCTCTCCTGATTTTAGGATATTATCCAATCGCTTTAATCCATTCTCTAGTGTCCTTAAAAAGGAAATTTCTTCTTCTTTTATTACTTTAGATACAAAAGCATGTTGTTTTTTCAATTCAGGAAAAACATCTTCAAACTGATTGGCCAGTTGCAATACCAAGTCATACAAAAACGGTTCTTTCAAACCCAAAAATGTATACCCATACCGTACTGCTCTCCTCAATATTCTTCGAATAACATACCCTGCCCCTGTGTTGGAAGGCAATTGCCCATCAGAAATAGCAAAAGAAATAGCACGAATATGATCCGAAATTACACGTAAAGCGATGTCTGTTTTTTCATTCTCTCCATATTTCACGTCACTTTTATCAGCGATAGCATTAATTAAAGGAGTAAATACATCCGTTTCATAATTGGACTGCTTACCCTGTATGGCCATGCATAGTCGTTCAAACCCCATTCCTGTATCCACATGTTTAGCGGGAAGAGGTTCTAATACTCCCGAAGCTAGTCGATTGTACTCCATAAATACCAAATTCCATACCTCCACTACTTGTGGATGATCTTCATTTACCAAACTTTTACCATCTACTTTTTTACGGTCATCATCTGGGCGCAAATCAATATGAATTTCAGAACATGGACCACAAGGCCCCGTTTCTCCCATTTCCCAAAAATTATCTTTTTTTGAACCATGTAAAATTCGATCTTTATCAATGATTTTTGCCCAATAATCATAGGCTTCCTGATCTAATTCCAGTTTTTCACCCTTGTCTCCTCCAAAAACAGATACGTACATTCTATCTTTTGGTAACTTATACTCTTCTGTAAGTAGCTCCCACGCCCACGCTATAGCTTCTTTCTTGAAATAATCTCCAAACGACCAATTTCCCAACATTTCAAACATCGTATGATGATAGGTGTCCATACCCACTTCTTCTAAATCATTATGCTTTCCCGAAACACGAAGGCACTTTTGAGTGTCCGTAATGCGTTTATTTTTTGCGATTTTATTTCCTAAAAAATAATCCTTAAACTGGTTCATTCCTGCATTTGTGAACATTAATGTAGGGTCATTTTTGATCACCAAAGGGGCAGAATCAACAGTTTGATGCCCTTTCTCATTGAAAAAATTTAAAAAACGTTGTCTTATTACATCAGCATTCATTGATTCAAATTTTTTATTAATTTCGCACTTCATTTAGAATTCATGCAATAATTTATATATTGCAATAGTGTTTAACTAAAAAATACAACTCGTTACATATTCAAGGTGGCAATTGTATTTTCTGAATGGCACAAAATTAAAAGTTTTTACATTGTTTCGAGTACATGGCTAGGATAAAATATTATTACGACACAGAAACCTGTAAATACGAGCGTGTAAAAGTAACTACATGGGACGTAGTACTAAACTTATTAGGTTTTTTTTCCGTAGCACTAATGCTTTCTATAGGCATCCTATTGGCCTATAACACCTATTTTGAATCACCAAAAGAAGCTTTATTAAGTAAAGAGAACAAAGAGCTTCAGTATCACTATAATATTTTGGAGAAAAATATTACAGAAGTAAATCAAGTGATACTTGCTTTACAGGAGCGTGACGACAACATCTACAGGACTATATTTGAAGCAGAACCTATTCCTTCTACCATAAGAAAAGCAGGTGTTGGTGGCGCTGAACGCTATAAAAAACTACTTGATGAAGGCTTAGAACAAGATAAACTAATTACTGAAACATATTCTAAAATAGATAAGCTCAAAAAACAAATGTACATTCAAACTCGTTCGTACGATGACATTATGAAACTTGCTATGGCAAAATCGGATATGCTTTCTGCAATTCCTGCCATCCAACCTATCCAAAATAAAGAACTTACTCGATTAGCCTCAGGCTTTGGCATGCGAATACACCCAATTTATAAAGGAAGGAGAATGCACTGGGGGATTGATTTTTCAGCTCCTAGAGGAACTCCTATTTATGCTACAGGTGATGGAAAAGTTACTTTAGCCAAAGTAAGCTACCTAAAAACAGGGTACGGAAATCAAGTGGAAATTGAACATGGTTACGGTTACAAAACGAAATACGCCCATATGCAAATGTTAGTCGTTAAAAAAGGGCAAAACATAAAAAGAGGGGATTTGATAGGGTATGTTGGAAGCACAGGAGGTTCAACAGCGCCTCATGTTCACTACGAAATTATTAAAGACAATAAAAAAATAGATCCTATTCAATACATGATACAGGATATATCTGATGATGAATATCAGAAGTTATTAGAACTGGCAGCACGCGAAAATCAATCGTTAGGCTAATTTTTGCTAGTTTTGTTGATATTTTTTAAATGAATTGATTATTATTGACAGATAAATGTCGAAAATAAAGTATACATACAATACTGAAACGTGTAAATACGAACCAGTAAAGGTGACACCAAAGAAATTTACGGTTAATCTTTTAGGTTTTTTGATAGCTGCCTTATTTATGGCTTCTGTCATGATTTACACTTTTCATGCTAATTTCACCCCCTTAAAGGAAATCCGTTTAAGTGAAAGTAATGAGGTACTACGCACCCAATGGGAGATATTGAATGAAAAACTTTCTGTTTCAGACATTCAACTTCGTGAGTTACAAATAAAAGATGATAGCATCTATAGAACTATACTCGATATTTCACCATTACCTCCTACCACAAGAAATGCAAGTATTGGAGGGGCTGAACGATTTAATAAATTATCGAATGCCAATTTAGTGGCAGAGGATTTGATTATTTCCACCTATAAACGTTTAGAAAAAATTAAGAGGAAGTCATACATCCAAACACTTTCATATGACGACATCACCAAAATTGAATCCGAAAAAGAACAAATGTGGGCATCAAGACCTGCTATACAGCCTATCAGTAATAAAGAGTTAACCAAACTATACACTACCTATGGCGAGCGATTTCATCCAATCTTAAATAAATGGCGTGGTCATTATGGCTTAGATTTTCGAGCAGACAGAGGCACTCCAATTTATGCTACTGCCAATGGTGTAGTTCAAAGAGCCAATTATTCAGATTCATATGGAAATGTAGTGTATTTAAATCATGGGTATGATTATAAAACAAGGTATGCCCACTTAAGTAAATTTAACGTGAAATACGGACAACACGTAAAAAGAGGTGATATAATTGGGTATGTAGGCAATACAGGCCTTTCTGGAGCACCACATTTGCATTATGAAATATTATACAAAAACAGTCAAATAAACCCTATTGACTTTTTCCATCGTGATTTAAGTGTTGATGAGTACGAAAAACTCATTAACTTAACAAACGATGATGCCCCTGCATTAGATGCTCA
>JAOULS010000293.1 GCA_029881895.1 Cyclobacteriaceae bacterium
TTTTTCTATTGATGAAATTACATTTTTGTAATTTAGTAAAGGTTCGCCCATTCCCATATATACAATGTTGGTAAGTGGACGATCGAAATATTCTTCCCCCTGTTGAATAATGGCAGCTACTTGATCATAAATTTCGTCCGCATTAAGGTTGCGCATACGTTTAAGCCTAGCCGTAGCACAAAAATTACAATCGAGGCTACAGCCTACTTGTGAGCTAATACATGCCGTAATTCTAGTTGTGGTAGGAATAAGAACAGACTCTACGATCATATCATCAAAAAGCTTTACCGCATTTTTGATAGTACCATCACTACTACGCTGCATCTTATCTACTGCAATATGATTGATGGCGAAATGTTTTTTTAGTAGGTCTCGTGTCGACAAGGATAGATTGGTCATATCATCAAACGATTTTGCCGATTTTTTCCACAACCATTCATCTATCTGTTTGGCACGAAAAGGTTTTTCTCCATTTTCTTTCAAGAATATCGAAAGTTTATCGAGAGGGATATTGCGTATATCGATTTTGGTAGTAGCATCACTCATAATGCAAAGGTAGGAATTTCATTTTACTATTGAAGGCTACACAAAACGATAATGAGGGTGGGATAATTTATAAATCACCTCCTATACACAACACTCCAATAGTTTTTCTAAAAAAACATATGTTATCTTCTTGATCTTCTGAAACTGTAAAAATATAGCCTCGGAGCTTTTATCTTTACATGCGAATAGTATAAGACGATCCATTGCGTTGAAGTTGATGTCCGAATATCTTTATAATGATATCCGAAACATCTTTTACTTCAAATACTAATTAGGGTAAATTACTCCCCAAAGCCGAAATCCATAACGAATACCAATCTTCTCTAGATAGCTCGACAAAAGATGAGTCGGTACATTGTTTTATTCTTTCTGGGTTTGTGGTGCCAATAATAGGGCGCAAAGTAATAGGTAAAAACTGAAGCCATGCAAGCTGAATAGTAATAGGAGCAGTATCGTATTTTTTTGCTAGCTCAACCAATAGTTTACTGGTTTTTATTACGCTTTCATCAGTAGAGGCATTGTTTAAATAGAGTCCTCGGTCGAAAGCTCCCCAAGCTTGAATTTCAAAATCATTATTTTGAGCATATTCATAAAGACCAGACAAACTATGGTCAGTAATTCTATTGGTATTAAACAAAACGGTATTACTAACGAGGTGCGAGTGCCCTAACCCAAATTGGATTTGATTGGCAAATATAGGTACGCTTAAATGTTTTTGAAGCGCATTTATTTTGCTCATTTCCATATTGCTTACGCCAATTTTTTTGGTATACCCTTGGTTTATCAAAAAAGTCAATGTTTCTGCCAAGTCTTCATTAGTAGTTAATGGATCTGGACGATGAATTAAAAGGCTGTCGAGACAGTCTATTTGTAGTCGTTGTAGGATAATTTCAACTTGTTTAGTGATATAACCCTTCGAGTTATTGAAAATACTAGAGCCACTTGGATCGGCACGTAATAATATTCCTGCTTTCGACTGAATTTTTATCTTCTCCCTAATGCCAGGATTATTTTTTAAAAATAGTCCGAAGACAGTCTCGGCTTTGCCATCGGTATAGATATCAGCATGATCGAATGAGGTAATTCCACAGTCAATTGCTGTCGAAAGGGCTTTGTCTGCATGGTCGATGTCCTCTTTACGGATAGGGCTGTCATTCCATTCTCCTCCTAACCCCATGCAACCGTAAATCAATGATGTGTTTTTGTTCTCTTTCATAATTCAAATAGTTTGTTCGAAATATATCTAATTGAGTGCTTTAAAGCATCGTTTTTAAATCTATTTTTTAAATTTTCTAAAAACATTCAATTTTTTTCAAACTTTTTTTACGTAACAAACATCATAGTGATGAAACCATAATTTAGAGTTTGCCACAATGTGTACGGTATGAGTGAAACAGAAAGACGTGATTGGTATAAACTAAAACCTTTAAATAGCGTACATTGATGCATGCAGAAACACTACTTGATATTGCTATGAAGCATGCTGACGCCCTAATTGTAAGTGCTCAAAAAGGTGATGAAAAGGCACTAAATTCGTTAGTAGGGTTGTGGTATAAACGGATTTACAACTATGCTTTTAAGTATGTGTCAGAACATGATATGGCTACTGAAATAAGTCAGAAAACATTCATAGCCATGTTTCGAAACATTCAAAGACTGCACGATGTAGATCGGTTTAAACCTTGGTTATATCGCATTGCCACTAATTTATGCCACGAAGAAAATCGGAAAAAGAAAAGTGATAAAACGGTCTCTTTATCAATTTATAGAAATGATGACAAAGAAGAATATGAAGTGGCGATTGGTGAGGCAAAAGGGAATGGCTATAACCCTGAAAGAAATTTTCAACAGTTAGAGTTAGAAAGCATGCTTTTAGAGGCATTAAGTGAAATTAACGATGAACATAGAAGTGTGGTGATCATGAAAGAGTATGAAGGGTTTAAATTCCGGGAGATTGCTGAAGTTTTAGATGTTTCTGAAAATACGGTAAAGACCCGGTTGTATGCAGGGCTAAAAAACCTAAAGACGATATTAAAAAGAAAAAATATTACAAAAGAAACGGTGTATTATGAGCTATAAACCAGATGAATCAACATTAGTAGCTTATTTATATAATGAGCTCAATACTAAGGAGCGCTCTAAAGTGGAAGAGTACTTTAAAGCTTATCCAGAGAAAAAAAAGGAATTGGATGAAATTACATCCATGCGACAACTATTGGGGAAGTGGGAAGATAAAGAAGTGACAGCGCCTTCTTTTGTTTTTGATAATAGTGATGTGGTAGTGGTCTCCAAAAGCATATGGAAGACAGGTTTTTTTAGAACAACTGTAGGAGTTGCGGCAAGCATTGCATTATTAATGGTCGTAGGGTACTTTACCAATCTTAGTGTTACTAAAAATGAGACTGGTATTTATCTAAGTTTTGGTCAGCAAGTAAAAGTTAAAGAGGAAGCAATTCCAAGTTTAACAGAAGCGGACATAAAATTAATAATGCAGGAAACATTAAATAAAAATAATGATTCGCTATTGTCTAAAATTATTGAAGTAGAAAATAA
>JAOULS010000061.1 GCA_029881895.1 Cyclobacteriaceae bacterium
CAGTGCTAGTTGGTCCATTTGTTAACTTCATAATTAATTTAATCATAACCTTGTCTAAAAATGAATACATACTATAGTCAAGTCTACCAGCAAACACATCTAGTACATCAGGAGTCCAACCGATTGTTTTAATGAATTTTTTTAAATATGGATTTGTATCAGGACTATTTTTATCATCTTTTCGTGCGACAAGATTAACAGAAAAAAACAGTGTGGTTATTTTTTGTAAATTACTTTTACGATCAATCATAAATTTTTTAATCGATGAATCATGTTTGCCATAGCGTACGCTTGCACCAATTATCATCGTATCATAATCGGGTATATTTTTATTGAAATTTTTAATAGAAACAAGATCTACTTTTAATTTTTGCTCATCAATAACACTTTTCAGTTTTTCGCAAATTTTCTTTGTCTGACCATCTACTGTAGAATATATAATTCCAATTTTTCTCATCCCGTTGTGGGTATTAAAGACAACATCTGTATAACACACACCATGCTTGTTCCCTATCTTATATATTAGCATTTTCCCTCTAAATCGATCAATAAGAAGAACAATTAAATATAAACAAAAAAAGCAATACTACTATTGTCTTATTCTTAAAATCCTGCCAAGATCATAGCAGGGAGGAAAGGTGTTCTCTTTCTTTACCGCATTACAAATGCGCCCGAGTTACAAATATCGAATAGCCAGATACTTCAGGATTGCAAATTCTGAAGAGCAGGGTTTGTGATATTTAAAACTAATAAAAACACTTCATTTCTCACTTAGGTAGGTCAGTACAAGCAGTAATTCTGCGGAACCATCCAACGTAGGTTCATTGGTGCTGTAATCCATCCAGTCGTCTCGATATTTGATATGTTTGGGCTGTAAATGGGCGTATTCATCGGGTTCAGTAAGTCCGAGCGCCAGCATTTTATCGTGGATGGTAGACCATAATGGGCCGTCTACTAAACTTCCTTTTATCGATTTTTTATAGATCCTCCAGAAGGGCATGTGTACATCTAAAGGGCTATCTGCATTTTCGGGAATTTCTGTAATCATGCTCGAGCTCCAAGGGTTTAAACCCAATAACCAATTGACATGGTTTTGCATAAGCGGTCGGTATTTTTGAACACCTGTCATTTCTTCGTATAACATGGCCTGTGTAGCAACTGAGGCTGCAAGATTATTCGAACACCAGATAAACAAATGTCCAACACCATAGGGGTTTTTGTCAGCTCTTTCTTGAATTTTGTCTAAGTTGTGTGCATAATATTCAATCATTTGCTTTTTGTCCTCGGTAGTCCCTGTCTGCCATAACGCATAATGCCCCATATTCACATAGGGGTACATTTCGTAATGATTGGCCGTGTCACGTTCCATCCACGACCAAGATCCAATGATTTCCGCATACTTACGGGCATCTTCCAAAAAAACATCTTTCTTGGTGACCTTGTGCAATTGTGCTGCTGCCCATTCCATGTCATCTGCCCATGTGTTTTCTTCATAACGATAAGGTGCACCAAAACTATTGCCTTGTTGATACCCTTCTTGTTTTTGTCCCATACGATAGAGTTCTTTGGCAGCACGTAAGCAAGTTTCGGCAAATACTTGGTATCCCTTAATTTTGCTAAATACTTCATAGCCTAATGCTAAGGTGGCTGCTGAACGGCCCGCCAAGTTTGCGATTCCTGTGGCTTTGCTTTTGTATTTCGAAAGACCTTGTGGTTTGCCAGTAGCAAAGTAAACAGGACGAAAACCATTGGGTCCCCAGCCATAATCGGCAATTTCTTCGTGAGGGAGCTTAAACCCTCGATGATCTCGGTCGTCAGCCACTTGATGATACAATTCATTGGGCGAAGGATGAAGTTTTATGATCCATTCAAGCCCCCATTTAGCTTCATCCAATATATCGGGTAAACCATTTGTGCCATTGAGTCCTCTTGCGTTTACCACATCCTTAAAACTACTCGGTCTCATTTGATAGGCCATCAACATCCTTGCAGTAGTATTACTTCCAGTGATTAAGTATTTTAATTGGTCGCCTGCATCGTGCCAGCCTCCTGTAGCATCTATTCTAGTGGAGTCTGGTCGTATTCCAAAAAAACTTAATCCATCCATTTGATGACAGAATTCTTTCGTATAAGGATTAAATCCACAACGTTGTGTACGTATAAAGTCGACCACATCTTCCTGCCAACTAGGATAGGGATCAATAGTGAAGGTTTCACTTATACTTTTTTCCCCTTTGAGTTCGAAATAGTACGTTCCTTTTTCATCGAAATCGGAAAAATCAATGGCGTAATAATGCGAAAAGGGATGCCAAGCGGTTTCACTCGGAATCCCTTTGTATTTATTCATTAATTTTCCACTAGCATTTTTTAAAAGCAGTATGGGGTTAGCCAATGCTTTTTTACTAAGAATGAGGGCTTTTTTAGGCATATCCGGAGGGTACCCTCCTAAGTTCACCCTTATCTCAATGACAGTCTCTGCTTTTGTAATAAAAGAAAAGGCACATAGAAATAATAGACTTATTACTCGAATTAAATTCTTCATTTTAGGCTAGTTTACAATTTATTTCAAATTCACGTTGTCTGTTTCTTCAAGAACAATCAAAATAACCTCAATTTTAGCTTACTCCAATGTCATAATACTATCTAATTTTGCCAATACGGCTAATTCTGAAACAAATTGCCAGTCGAACGAAACAGATTGGTTGGCACTATGTCTATGGTGATCTTGATCTAAAATAAAATGCTCAGGTTTTGTTAGTATTCTGGTTTTTGAATACACCTCTTCAAAACGAGATCTTGTGAGCTTAAATCTTTCAGAAATCATTTCTATATTTTTCAATGCTTCTTCATCGGTCATCACTTCAGAAGGAGTGTCGTAATGTTCTAAGGCAATTAGTAATTCAAATGAAAATTTAACCAGTTCATTCACTTGCTCATATACTTCTATCGTATACGCATTCGCAATAGCTTTTTGCTTCACTTCACTAATTTGAAAAGAAATTGAATCACATACTTTTACCATTTCTTTTGCTAACTCCAATCGCTCAGCATTATTTTCAGTCCATTTTCCTTTGTTATTAGGGTCGGGTACTTCAATAACCCCATCAATGTTGACATTATCCATTGAGGTGATTCTATTTCTATTGGCTGTCTTTTTTACTAAAACATTCCTCCAATGCTTTACAGGCGTTTCTAATTGATCGATAAAAGCAAAATGTTCGTCAGCAACAGCATGTCCAAATGCGCGCTGACGATATACTGATTTTATTTCCATTGTTGTTCTTTTATCTCCCGCCCAAGCATATTCAGCAAAAGCTAAAATACCTCTCATATATAGCTCGAAATGCGGAGAGTCATCATCCCAAAGAGTGAGCAACAGTCCATTCAGGTTGCGTTTTATTGAGGATAGTGCAAATGACTTAATATTTTCTATGTTGCTGCCTTCCTGAGGCATCAACACCCACCTCGTTTGCCCAGCGGTAGCACCAAATACTTTAAATCCATTTGCGGTAAACCAGTCCATGGTTTTCAAATTGCCATACGTGTCTGGCGTTTCATAATTCCAACGCATGTAAATGCAGTTTTTGGGAAATTGATCAATAAATTCCGTTAGATGATACTCATTTTTTGTCCAAATGCTGTCTACTTCTGTTTTGGTAAGTTTTGGGTCGAACATAGCGCGATATACACCTGCGTATTTTAGTGGCATATCATCCCAGAAAATAGGAATTCGGCCTTGTTCTTCGGCAAATTGACAAACTTTGTTCAGCCAAATCATCTGTAGTTCCATAGAGGACTTGCCACTATTGCGCCCTGTAGTATGAACTTCGTCACCTCCGATATGTAAATATTTTCCATTGGGTGTTGCTGCTATGGCATCTAGGTATAGATCGAATTGTACCTCGTATGTTTTTGGGTCTAATGGGTTGAAAGCCCAATCACTTTCAGGGTCATCACGTAAATCCTTGTATTGGTCATGTTTTAAAATGAAGGAAGCATGTCCAAGGCCTTGTACTAAAGGACTTATTTCAATATTGCGTTCTTGAGCATAATCACTAAGTTTTTGCCACTCATCGATGGACAACGCATCTTCTGACCCCACAACGGGCTGGCGTTGATATTTAATTTTGTCTTCCGCCTCAACGATGATGGCATTCACTTTGTAGCTTGCCAACCTGTCCATTAGATCGTAATAATAGCTAATTTTTTCCCTGTGATGTTTGATGTCAATATGAATAGCACGATAAGCGAGTAAAGGGAAATCCTTTATTTTACATATAGGGAGGCTTACTTGCTGCTCTTTGGCATCATCCATCAATTGCTTTAGGGTCATAAATCCATAAAAGAGACCTGCCTTATCTTTACCTGTAAGTAGGATCTGTTTTTCAGTAATCTCTAGCGTGTACCCTTCTTCTTTTACGTCCAACGACTCTTCCAAATGTAAAACAAGCGTAGCTTTTTCTATCGTTTCTGCTTTTTGTAAGCTTTTCATCACTTCATCACTAGCAGGAAGATGAACGCCTTCGTAAGCAAAATAATAATGAATGTCATCGTACTTTAAATCACTTACCCCTGTAATTTCAAACTGTTGCGGAAAAGGCAATAATTGAAAATCACCAAGTTTATCAGCAGTGGATTGGCAGGAAAAGGTGAAAACAGAGACAACAAATAGGAGGAGTAGAGGAATTCTTTTCATGAGCGGTTGATTAATGTATTTCACTTTTATGTTACTTATCCAAGCTACCATAATAATTTTTATTATCTCAATACACACCCACTAATTTAGCAAGACCAATTGGTGGGTTTACGATCCCATCGGTGATTTCTTAATTTATCAATCCACTCTTTAGACAACCCTTTCCCATCACTTATTCCCATGTTGGCTTCTACATTCCGTAATTGGCGCATGCCCGGTATCATTGTAGTCACCGCAGGGTGTGACGCAATAAATCGTAAGGCAAGCTCGGGCAGCGAAATTTCATCTTGTACGGCTGCTTTAAGCTTCTCTACTCGATCTACCGTGGGGCCTAAATTTTCTTTTCCAAAATATACATTTCTGAAATCACCATCATCCCATTTCGACTCTACAGTAAGATTGCCCGTTAGGGATCCTTCATCAAAAGGGACTCTTGCGATAATGGCGATGTCATTTTTCTCACAGTAAGGGAACAATTCATCCTCAGGTGACTGATCGAAAATATTATAGATTACTTGAATCGAATCAATAAGACCTGTTTCAAGTGCCTTAATACAGTTTGTAGGCTCCCATCGGTTTACACTAATCCCAAAAGATTGTACTTTTCCTTCTTGTTTTAATTTCTGAACCATCTCTTTCCACTCATCACGTTCTGCCCAAGCATCTTCCCAAACATGAAATTGTAATAAATCAATGGTTTCTAATCCTAAGTTCGACAGGCTTTTTTCAGTATACTCTAGAATATGACTGGAAGGATACACCTCTTCTAATGTTGATGATTTCTTTGGTGGCCAGTCATTTTTTTTAGGTGGAATTTTTGAGGCAACATAAAGGCGTTTTTCGGTGTGTCTTTTTAGTAACCCACCCAAAATTTGTTCGCTCTTCCCTTTTCCATACCCCCAAGCAGTATCAAAAAAATTACAACCTAATTCAACGGCTCTGTCCAATGCTTTATTCGACATCTCGTCATTTGACGCTGTCCAACCAGCCATTCCCCACATTCCGTATCCCACTTGGCTGACATTCCAGTCCTGCTTTCCAAATTTTTTGTATTCCATAATTTTTAGCTTTTATTTCAATCACCAGGCTCTCTTATTCAATTAATAACCAAGTAAAATAAAAACACCCCTTGCCATTCCCTCAAAGAGAGTGCTAGAGGGGTGTTCTTTATGATACAATAACGCTTACTTACAAAGCGCTTTTTTTATTTTTTAACTCTCTTTTCTAATTCAGTTCTATGAATTAATAACGCTCTACCTAAAGGCTTGTTACTTCTAAATGTTTGTGTTCTCAGACTAAGGTCACCAGCTGGTATTTCAAAAGGAGCTGTATATTTCTGTCCAAATTGAACAGGGTAAGTGTTGTCAATAGTATAATAAATATCTGTGTTTTGAGCATTGTTTTTTAATGCACACATTAACTTATCCCCTTCTTTATAAATAGAAATGATAGGCTCTAATACAGCTTTAGAAATACTTGTATTGGCAGCGTCAAACTTTGAAAAATGCGTTTCAGTACGATTTATAAAACTGTCCCAGTTTTTCTTTTCTTTTGGACTCCAAAAGGTTTCGGTAAGGGCAAAAGCTCTTGGGTAGGTCATGTAAAATGCATAAGGTAAATTAGGAATCACTTCTGTCCATAAGTTTCCTTGTCCACCCAAAATGTATTTAGGGTCAACTTCATCCGGAATAGGTTCAAAACTATATGATTTTTCAAGACTTAATGAAGCGTAGATAGCATTTTCTACACTTTTATCGCCTTGTGTATAATCCAAATAGGCAAAAGTGGTAGGTGTCATGACCACTTCATGTTCCATTTTAGCCGCTTCGATACCACCTTTCATCCCTCTCCAACTCATTACCGCTGCGCCATCAGCCAGACCGCCTTCTAAAATTTCGTCCCAGCCAATCATTTTTTTACCCTTACTACTCACTATTTTTTCTACCCTTTTCACAAAATAACTTTGTAACTCATGGCTATCTTTAATCTTATTCTTTTTCATGAATTTCTGTACCGCTGGGTCTTCATCCCAGTATCCATGGTAGCACTCATCTCCTCCCATATGAATGTATTGACCAGGGAAAAGCTGAGCCACTTCAGTAAATACTTTATCTACAAACTCATATACTTTTTCATCAGCAGGATTTAATGTGTTTTCGATAAGCATTTTGAACGTGCCATTTCCAGGCCATTCGGCAAATTTGGAACCAGGGTTTACAAATTTGGCTTCCTTTTTAGTAGAAAGCTCAGGGTATGCAGCTAAAACAGCCATGCTGTGTCCAGGGAAATCTATTTCAGGAACGATGGTTACATTTCTTTCCGAAGCATATTTCACAATGTCTTTGATTTGTTCTTGTGTATAAAACCCTCCATAAGTAGCTTTTTCACCTTCTTTTGGATAAGGTCTATTTTCTCCAAAACGACCATTTCTTTCTACCCTCCAAGCGCCAACTTCTGTTAGCTTTGGTAACGATTTAATCTCAATTCTCCAACCTTCATCATCGGTAAGGTGCCAATGAAAAACGTTGAATTTGTATTCCGCCATTTTATCAATATACGCTTTTACTTCATCTACGCTAAAAAAATGACGACTTACGTCCATCATAAGGCCTCTCCAGCCAAAGCGAGGGTAGTCTATAATTTCACACCCACCAATGTTTATTCGGGCAGCTGTTTCTAGTTCAGTAGGGACTAATTGTTGTAACGTTTGAAAACCATTAAAAATACCTGCGGCTTTGTTCGCTGAAATAGTTATCGTTTTTTCATCTACACTAAGCGTGTACCCTTCACTCCCTAGTGTTGGGTTTTCCTTTTTAAGAAGAGAAACGATAATCGTTTTTTCTGTTTTTTTTGTTTGAACCGCTACGTCAATTCCATTGTTTTTTAAAAACGATTGGAATAACTCCGCATGTCTTTGTACCTGTTGGTCACCAGTAGCAATGTTTAAACTTACTGAGTTATCAAGTGCGAATACGGCATCTGTAGATTCATAATTTACAGGTGCAGGAATGATAGAATGTTGCGCATACATATGCTGAAACAAGGCAACAAGCAAAAAAGAAAGGAGTATTTTTTTCATTATTGTTAATTAGGAGTACAACACTACGATTGTGTTTTTATAAAAATTTCTAACGCTGAAATTATAACTTTTTGAAATTGTGAACAAGACCACTAGTGTAAAAAGAAAATAATTTTATAACGAGTGGTCGCTATTTATTGAAAAATAACCTTTTACCTTAAAAAAAAGGATGTGATGTAATAGTGCCAACTTGATTATAAAACACAATATTTTGTGCTATAATGTATGTTTATTGACTCTTATAAGAATGTAGACACCATACAAATTGCCTTGAATTAGGGTTCATTTAGTTTGAATATCTTCGTCTAAGGATAAAATAGAAAATCGTTGTCCAAAAAATGGCAGAACCAAACCCGGTTATCAAAACTCTTCCACTTTGACCTATTGGGCCTGGTTGCCACCCGTGAATATCACCAGTTGTAATAACATATAAGATGAATCCAGGGATTATAAAAATCCAAAGAAAGGATACATTCGAATCGTTACCGTTTTTTTCTAAATATTCTAATGTAAAAGTCAAAGAACTCAAAATCCCAAAAAGACAAAGAAAGATAATTGCAAGTCTAGCTTTCATAGTAAGTTCCAATATTGGAAGAGTTAATCATTTATCCCACCAACCTACCTAAAACTGTTTTAATCAAGTTATCAACAACGATACTATGATTTTCACTATACTTTTGAGTGATTCTATTTGCTATTATGGCACAGCATGTACAGCAATTATGACCAAGTAAAGCCCCTAATCCATAAAGAGCAGACGTTTCCATTTCAAAATTTGTTACTCGGTGTCCTTCATGTTCAAATGAGGTAAGCCGTTCATTAAGGTCAGGATTATCTAATTTAAGTCGAAGTTTTCTTCCTTGAGGGCCATAAAATCCTGAAGCAGTTGCAGTAATCCCTCTAGTCATTCCTTCTCCAATTTTTTCGATCAAACTAGACGATCCTTTAACGATATAAGGCTTGGAGAGATTTGGGTTCCAATGGAGATGATTATTTATGTTTTCGGTTAATTCAGCTTCTTTTTCATCAAAGGGATAATCATAATAATACACTAATCCTTCTAGACCTAACCCAAATTCAGATACCACGAATGAATCAACAGGAATGTCTTGCTGCAAGGCACCAGAGGTGCCAATTCTGATAATATCTAATACCCGTTTTTCTTTTTTAAACGTTCTGTTTTGCAAGTCGATATTTATAGCAGCGTCTAATTCATTTATAGCAATGTCAATGTTGTCGGGGCCTATTCCTGTAGAGATGACCGTAATTCTTTTCCCTTGATATAGTCCCGTATGGGTGATAAACTCTCGGTTTTGTATTTTATATTCAATAGTGTCAAAATGCTTACTCACTTGTTCTACCCTGCCTTGATCACCCACTAAAATAACGGTGTCGGCTATATGTATTTCCTTCAAGTGAAGGTGGTAAACGCTTCCGTCACTATTAAGTACTAGTTCCGATTCGGGTATAATTTTATTCTCCATATTTGTTTTCATTTTAATCAAATCTAGGTATTTATTTCAATTCGTAGAATAATTTTTTTAGTTTAATGCGCTAAAAAAGATGATAAACTTATTTCGATAATATGAGTGTACATATAGGTGCAAAACTAGGAGACATTGCCGAAACCGTACTTCTTCCAGGCGATCCGCTACGAGCGAAATTTGTAGCAGAAAATATGATGGAAGATGCTGTTTGTTATAACGAGGTAAGGGGGATGCATGGGTATACCGGCACCTATAAAGGCAAACGCGTGTCAATACAAGGTGCTGGAATGGGTATTCCGAGTACATCAATCTATGTAAACGAGCTAATCGAAGCGTATAAAGTAAAAACGATTATCCGTGTAGGCACTTTTGGTAGTATCCAAAAAGACATGAAGGTAGGACAAGTAGCTCTCGCCATGAGTGCCAGTACCGATTCAAACATCAATAAAATAAGGTTTAATGGGCAAGACTATGGGCCTGCGGCTGATTTTCAATTGTTGATGAAAGCTTATAATACCGCTAAGGAACTTGGAATAGACGTAGAAGTAGGAAATATTTTTAGTGCAGATTCTTTCTACAACCCAAATCCCGATTGGTGGAAAGTGTGGGCGGAATATGGTGTGTTAGGTGCTGAAATGGAATCTTCTGCGATCTATACAATTGCTGCAAAGCATAAAATTAAAGCCCTATCCGTACTTACCGTAAGCGACAACATTGTTACTGGACATTATTCTTCCGCCAAAGAGCGAGAAGAATCTTTCACCGATATGGCAACAATAGCTCTTGAAATAGCTGAATAATGGGTTAATTGAAGGGTTCATCATTGAATTCTTGAGCTTACCGATTTTAAATGCTTTGCGCTGACTGAAGCATATCGTTTACTATTATTCTTCAGAAAGCATTATATTTACTACAAAGATCTGCCACTATATGCAACCTTATATTATTACCGAAACCAATCGTGGGCATGTGCCTATTTTGGTAAGTGTCCCACATTGTGGCACTCAATTTCCTGATGACATTAAAGACAACTATCATCAAACGCTTATCGATGCTCCTGACGATACGGATTGGTATGTTGATGAGCTGTACAATTTTGTTGCAGAAATGGGCATCCCGATGATACGTGCCAAATACAGCCGTTGGGTAATTGATCTCAATCGAGACCCCAAAAGCAAACCCCTCTATAATGATGGAAGAATAATTACAGGGCTTTGTACCACTACCGATTTTAATGGCAATGCTATTTATGCTAAAAACGAACCCGATGAAGAGGAAGTAAACAGGAGGGTTGATCGATATTACGCCCCTTATCATTCAAAGATCCAAGAAATGCTGAATGATATAAAAAAGGAGTTTGGCAAAGTGCTTTTGTGGGATGCACATTCTATTCGTCAATTTGTTCCCACCATTCAAAAAGATAAATTTCCTGATATGATTTTAGGAAGTGCAGATGAAACTTCGGCTCATCCCGCTTTGATAGCAGCAGCACTGAAAGGGTTGGGAACTGCTAATGTAGAATTAAAGCACAACTTTCCTTTTAAAGGAGGTCAAATTACACGTTCATTTGGGATGCCTTCTAAAAATCAACATGCTTTGCAGTTGGAGATGAATAAAATCTTATACATGGATGATAAAGAGTTAACCTATAGTACATCTCGTGCCAATAAGGTACGTGAAGTGTTAAAAACAACCTTTAAAAATTTAATCACCACATTAGAAACGCTATAAAATGCCCAACTATAAATTCAATGCGCTGCTTCAAAGCGAAGGGTGGTTAAGCCCTGCTTATGTGCGAACGGATAATAAGGGTAAAATCATTTCTTTGGCCAGCCAACCTGATGAGGGTATTCAACATGAAAATGTAAATGGTTTTGCACTACCAGGTTTTCAGAATGCACATTCGCATGCCTTTCAATATGCGATGGCGGGCATTGCCGAAAAGCACAAAGCAGAAACAGATGATTTTTGGAGTTGGAGAGAAACGATGTATAAAATCGCTTTGACGCTTGATCCCGACCAATTGGAGAAAGTAGCGACCATGCTTTATGCTGAAATGGCTCGACATGGCTACACGCATGTGGCAGAATTTCATTATCTACATCATGACAAAAAAGGGAAGCCTTATGCAAACGTTGCTGAAATGGGGCAGCGACTTATACAGGCGGCAAAAAATGCAGGGATTAAAATTACCTTAGTGCCCATGTTTTATCAGACGGGAGGTTTTGGAATGTCACCCCAACCTCATCAAAGAAGGTTTATTTCCAAGACTATTTCTGAGTATACGCTTCTTTTCGAGAAGATAAAAGAAGCCACTAAAAACTATTCAGGCGCAAATTATGGCGCTGGTATACACTCTCTTCGTGCAGCAACTCCTAACGACATTATTACTGTTTTAGAACAATTAGAAGAGAACATCCCTATTCATATTCATATTGCAGAACAATTAAAAGAGATAGCCGATGCTAAAGCTTTTTTAGGTGCTCGTCCTGTGGAATGGTTATTGAAAAATGCTAATGTAAACAGCAACTATCATTTGGTACATGCCACACACTTAACCGATAATGAAGTGGAAGGAATAGCGAATTCAGGAGCGCATGTCGTGCTTTGCCCCACTACTGAAGGAAACCTAGGCGATGGCTTATTTCCTCTGCAAAACTACCAGAAGGTAGGCGGAAAATGGTCGATTGGCACCGATAGTCATATAAGCATAAACCCCTTGGAAGAACTTCGTCTTCTTGACTATGGGCAGCGTTTAACAACGCATAGCAGGAATATTTACCAAGGGGAAGGAAACCTAGGTGGTGGGGCATACGCTTTTCGTCAGTCATTGCTTTCAGGACGAAAGGCGATGAATAATTTACAGACCACGTATTTCGAAGTAGGTCATGCATTAGATGCTGTTATTTACGATGCTGATTATC
>JAOULS010000062.1 GCA_029881895.1 Cyclobacteriaceae bacterium
AAAATTGCACACTTCGAAGGGTTAAAGCTGGTAATGGATGGATATAACCCAAATAGGATCGTATCCTCTTTATTTTTGCAGCCAGAGTAATCCAACATTATTAAACTTAGTGAAGTCAGTATTTTAGACAAATTTATGTAAGATAATACCTCTACGAGAAGTATAGTAACCTCCAATTTTGTTTTTTTAAGTGCTAAAATTTACGATAGGTTTCAACGACCTAATAATCAATACTTTATTTTACTTAATAAATGTATGCTATTTAGATAATTAGGATAACTGATCTTTAAAAAACCAGATTATGGAAAAACAAAGAATGAATCGAATTTTAAGGACAAAGAAAACATCTCCCATTTTAAAAATTCATAATTATATTTTGATTTAAAATATAATTCACTTTGCTTTACACATACAAATGAAGATAAATACAGTTATAGTAGTCGCAAACATTATTAGTGTCATTATTGACAACTAAAATGGGGATGCTATAATTTTTTTTAAATAAAACTAATGAAAAAAGCCTTCCCAAAATTGGGAAGGCTTTTTTCATTTTAGAACTAAAATAAAATCATGAACCTAATCGTCATTATTCCAGTCATTGTTTTAATAAACGCTCCACCTTGATGAGAAATCAACTTTTTTTATAGTAAAAAGCCTTTTTCATCAACGAGAAAGGCTTTTTACTTTTTAATATTTTTTGAAAGTGTAGTTATAAAACAATCAACACATTGAAAATCAAGTAGATATAATAAAAAAAGCGTGCATAGCTATTGTAACAATCACAAAATAGTATACCAATAGACAAAAACTAAAATAATAGATTTACAAAAAAATTACTAAAATGTATTACTCAAGCAATACCAAAGTATTTCTGAATGGCCATTTTATTGAGGCAAAAGATGCCCAAACAGGCACCTTTAGTCAATCATTACACTATGGAAATGGTGTTTTTGAAGGGATAAGATCATATAAAACGGATGCAGGTGTAAAAATATTTAAAGCTAAGGAACATTACGAAAGGCTATTGTATTCTGCTGAGAAAATGCATATAAAAATTGATTACGAAGTAGATGACCTAATAAAAAAGACCTACGATCTTCTTAAGACCAATAATTTAACTAATGCTTACATACGTCCGTTGGTGTATGCAGGGCCAAACATGGCGCTATTGCCTCCTGAAGAGACTAACTTGTTTATTTGCGCTTGGAAGTGGGATCGTTATTTGGGAGAAGGGGGGCTAAATGTAGTAACCTCACCTTTTGAGCGACCAAATCCAAAATCCTGTTTTGTAGAAGCAAAGGTAACAGGTCACTATACTAATTCAATTCTTGCCTCAACCGATGCCAAAGCAAAAGGATTTGACGAAGCCCTATTATTAGATCATCATGGTTTTGTTGCAGAAGCACCCGGGGCTAATTTCTTTTTCGAAAAAAATGGCAATATCTTCACTCCAAAGGCAGGAAACATACTGCCTGGCATTACGCGATCTACGATCATAGAACTCGCCAAAGACTTAGGCTATAAAGTAAAAGAAGGATTATACACATTGAAAGATGTGTATGGTGCTGATAGTGCATTTTTCGCTGGTACCGCAGTAGAAGTAGCGAGTATAAAAGCACTTGACAATATAAAATTCACTAAAAACTGGAAAGATACTATTGGCTATGAGTTATCGCTAATATATAATCAACTCGTACTCGACCAATATCAACAACCTTTAACCGTAATATAACATGACATTAAATAAATACAGTCAACGGCTAACACAAGACCCTACACAGCCCGCTTCTCAAGCCATGTTGTATGGTGTTGGCTTGTCTGATGACGACATGAATAAAGCACAAATAGGCATTGCCAGTACTGGATATGAAGGCAACACCTGTAATATGCACCTAAATGATTTAGCTGTAGAAGTAAAGAAAAGCGTACAATCAAATGATTTAGTTGGGCTGATATTTAATACAATAGGCGTAAGCGATGGCATCGCCAATGGTACAGAAGGCATGCGTTACTCCTTAGTCTCTAGGGATATTATAGCAGATTCAATAGAATCTGTTGTGGGTGCCCATTATTATGATGGACTCATTACCGTTGTTGGGTGTGATAAAAATATGCCCGGAGCATTAATTGCCCAAGGAAGACTAAACCGCCCTTCGATTCTATTGTACGGAGGCACAATTGCTTCTGGGTGCTATAAAGGGCAAAAATTAAATATTGTTTCAGCTTTTGAAGCATTAGGAGAAAATTTTTCCGGAAATTTATCTGACCATGATTTCAAGCAAGTCGTAAAAAATGCTTGCCCCGCAGCGGGTGCGTGTGGCGGAATGTATACTGCCAATACAATGGCCTCTGCCATTGAGGCACTAGGGATGTCTTTACCTTATAGCTCTTCTAATCCGGCAGTAAGTGGCAACAAAACTGCCGAATGCGAAAATATTGGATTAGCAATGCGAACGCTACTTGAAAAGGATATTAAACCTAGCGACATTATGACAAAAGAAGCTTTCGAAAACGCCATTACCGTTGTGATGGCTTTAGGAGGCTCTACCAATGCAGTAATGCACATTATAGCTATTGCTAAAAGTGTAGATGTCGACCTAAGCTTAGAAGATTTTCAAAGAATAAGTAATCGAACACCTCTTTTAGCCAACCTAAAACCAAGTGGCGAATACTTAATGGAGGACTTACACCGAATAGGAGGAACTCCTGTAGTCATGAAGCATTTATTGGAAGAAGGACTATTGCATGGTAACTGTCTTACGGTAACGGGACAGACACTTAAAGAAAACCTCAATAAAGTTCCAGAAATGGATATGACTCAGAATGTTATTCAACCTGTGAAAAATCCTTTAAAAAAATCAGCCCATATACAAATATTGTATGGCAACTTAGCTAAAGAGGGTGCTGTGGCTAAAATCACAGGTAAAGAAGGAGAAAAATTCAAAGGACCTGCCGTTGTTTTTGATGATGAATTTGGGGTAATCAAAGGCATCGAATCTGGAAAAGTGAAAAAAGGAAATGTAGTGGTTATCAGGTACGAGGGGCCAAAGGGGGGGCCTGGTATGCCAGAAATGCTTAAACCTACTTCTGCCATAATAGGTGCGGGATTAGGAAATGACGTAGCATTAATTACTGACGGAAGGTTTTCTGGAGGAAGCCACGGCTTTGTAGTAGGACATATAAGTCCTGAAGCACAAGAGGGAGGGACAATTGCCCTTGTAAAAGATGGTGACATTATTTCTATTGATGCAGTGAACAATACGATAGAGGTAGAGGTAGATGAAACGGAACTCTCTGAACGAAAAAAATCATGGAAAGCACCAGCACTAAAAGCTAAAAATGGTGCTTTATACAAATATGCAAAACTAGTATCATCAGCTTCAGAAGGCTGTATTACTGATCAATAAAAAGGTAAACTGAAAATTATGGGAGCACCTTCAACATTAGAATCAACAAAAACGAATACTTCAATAGAATTAAGTGGAGCAGAGGCTGTTATTAAATCTCTTATCCACGAAGATGTTGATTTACTATTTGGGTATCCAGGTGGAGCAATCATGCCTGTGTATGATGCACTATATAATTACCAAAATGAACTTAAGCACATCCTCACTCGACATGAACAAGGCGCTATTCATGCAGCTCAGGGGTATGCCCGTGCTTCTGGAAAAGCGGGTGTAGTCATTGCTACCTCTGGCCCTGGTGCTACCAACCTAATTACAGGGATTGCCGATGCACAAATAGACTCTACTCCGCTCGTGTGTATCACCGGACAAGTTATTTCTCAATTATTAGGTACTGATGGTTTTCAGGAAACCGATGTAATCGGTATTTCAATGCCTGTAACCAAGTGGAACTATCAGGTAACTAGTGCGGAAGAAATCCCAGAAGCAATTGCAAAAGCTTTCTATATTGCTCGATCGGGACGTCCAGGACCTGTATTGATCGACATCACTAAAGATGCACAGTTCGCTCAATTAAATTTTGATTACAAAAAATGCGAAAGTATTCGAAGTTATGAGCCTATTCCAACAACCGACCAAAACTCCTTAAAAAAAGCAGCGGAGCTCGTGAATAACTCGAAAAAACCATTTATGATATTTGGACAAGGGGTTATTCTTAGTGGGGCAGAAAAAGAACTTAATCAAGTAGTAGAAAAAACTGGAATACCTGCAGCTTCTACCGTTTTAGGATTATCTGCTCTTCCTACTACTCATCCACAATATGTAGGAATGGTAGGAATGCATGGTAATTACGGTCCTAATCTGCTTACAAATGAATGTGATGTATTAATAGCCGTAGGCATGCGCTTTGACGATCGTGTTACTGGCGACTTGAAACGATACTGTAAACAAGCCAAAATAATTCACATAGAAGTAGACCCTTCTGAAATTAATAAAAATGTAAGGTGTGACATCCCTCTTTTGGGAGATGCAAAAGAAGTGCTTCAATCGCTACTCCCACTAGTCAATTCTAACACTCACCCTGATTGGATAGATGAATTTGAGAAATGTGAGAAAATTGAATTTGAGAAAATAGTGCAAAAAGAATTTTTTCCAAAATCAGATCAAATAAGCATGGGCGAGGTGCTGAATAAAATAAATAACATCACCAAAGGTGACTCAATAGTAGTCACCGATGTTGGTCAGCACCAAATGATTTCTTGTAGGTATGCACAGTACAATTATTCAAGAAGTAGTATTACCTCAGGAGGTTTAGGCACTATGGGGTTTTGTTTACCTGCTGCTATCGGAGCTAAATTAGCTCAACCGCTTCGGCAAGTAATTGCTATAGTAGGCGATGGTGGATTTCAAATGACGTTACAAGAATTAGGTACAATAAAGCAGTTCGGCATTGATATTAAAATAATAATTCTTAACAACGAATTTTTAGGTATGGTACGCCAATGGCAAGAACTTTTCTTTGAAAAAAGATATGCTCATACCGAAATGCAAAATCCCGATTTTATTGCTATTTCAAAAGGATATGGTTTAGAATCAAAAAAAGTGTCAAAAAGAGATGAGCTAAACAATGCATTGGAGGAAATGTTGTCTTTTGACGGAAGTTACCTTCTCGAAGTTAAAGTTGGTAAAGAAGATAATGTTTTTCCAATGGTAGCTACTGGAGCATCGGTAAGTGAAGTAAGACTTGAGTAATAAAAAATAAATATGGGAGAAATTAAAACATATACCATTTCAATTTTTACTGAAAATCATGTTGGTCTACTAAATAGGATCACCATCATCTTCACTAAAAGAAGATTAAATATTGAAAGTCTTAACACTTCCGAGTCGGAAATTAAAGGCATTCATCGCTTTACTATTGTGGTTAACGTTTCAGAAGAAACAGTAATTAAACTAGTAAAACAAATAGAAAAACAAATAGAGGTAGTACGTGCATTTTATCATATAGACGAAGAAACTGTTTTCCAAGAAATCGCACTCTATAAAGTACATACCAATACGATTGTAAATGGAATTAAAGTAGAGTCGCTCATTCGCGACAACCATGCAAGGATATTGGCAATCGAAAATGATTTTATAATTATAGAAAAAACGGGTCGTAAGGAAGAAACCAACGACTTGCTTAAAAAATTAGAACCGTATGGGATAATGGAATTTGTAAGATCGGGACGTGTTTCGGTCACAAAACCATTAGAACACATGGGCTCATTATTAAAAATAAAATAAGAATTTACTACTTAAATTAAAAACGATCAAAAATGGCAAAATTAAATTTTGGAGGTGTTGAAGAAAGTGTTGTCACCCGAGAGGAATTTCCTCTATCAAAAGCACAAGAGATTTTAAAAGATGAAACAATTGCAGTAATTGGATATGGTGTTCAAGGACCAGGTCAGTCGCTCAACTTGAAAGACAATGGCATCAATGTAATTGTAGGACAAAGACAAAACAGTCTTTCTTGGGACAAAGCGGTTAAAGATGGCTGGGTGCCAGGTGAAACATTATTTCCAATCGAAGAAGCGTTAGAAAAGGGAACTGTAATCCAGTATTTGCTTTCAGATGCGGGACAAATTCAAGCGTGGGATACGGTTAAAAAACATTTAACACCAGGGAAAACGCTTTATTTCTCTCATGGATTTGGCATCACTTTTCATGAAAAAACAGGCATCATCCCTCCAAAAGACGTGGATGTTATTTTAGTAGCTCCAAAAGGATCTGGCACATCACTACGTAGATTATTCGTTGCTGGAAAAGGAATAAACTCATCTATTGCTATTTTTCAAGATGCTACAGGAAAAGCAAAAGAAAAAGTAACTGCTTTAGGTATAGCAGTAGGTTCTGGTTATTTATTCGAAACTGATTTCGAAAAAGAAGTATACTCTGACCTTACTGGCGAAAGAGGTTCTTTAATGGGAGCAATTGCAGGTATCTTCGAAGCACAATACGAAGTATTGAGAGAAAATGGTCATTCTCCATCTGAAGCTTTTAATGAAACCGTTGAGGAGCTAACCCAATCATTGATGCCATTAGTTGCTGAAAATGGTATGGATTGGATGTACGGAAACACATCCACTACTGCACAGCGTGGTGCACTAGATTGGAAAGGAAAATTCAAATCTGCGGTACAACCTGTTTTCAAAGAATTATATAATTCTGTAAAAACGGGTGAAGAAGCTCAACGTTCTATTGACACTAATTCTCAAGCTGATTATAGAGTGAAATTAGAAGCTGAACTTAAAGAAATTAGAGATTCAGAATTGTGGCAAGCAGGTAAAACTGTACGGTCGCTACGACCAGAAGAAAACTAATACATGTAGTTGGCAATGGCTTAATTCTTTTACTAAAAAGAAGAACACATTGTACTGCTAACTTGGGTTTTATATCAAGTTTTAAATAAAAGTAGCAATCGAGTTCCGATCATATTGGAACTCGATTACTATATATCCGCCCATTATTCATTCTCAATATGCGTCAACAATTATTGACTGACGGAGCTCATAAAATTGATTATGAAATTCGTGATATCGTTAAAAAAGCTACTCAGTTAGAAAAAATTGGGAAAACAATCTATTGGGAGAACATTGGTGATCCAATAGTTAAAAATTGTCAAATCCCTTCTTGGCTGAAAGATATCGTATCCAACCTAGCACAAGAAAATAAAAGCTATGGCTATTCCCATTCTAAAGGAGAACCCGAAACGAGAGCTTTTTTAGCCCACCTCAATAATAGTTATGGAGGAGCAAAACTCTCCGAAGAAGACCTCCTTTTTTTTAATGGATTAGGAGATGCTATCGGAAAGATTTATCAATTTTTAAACCCATTTTCAAGAATTATAGGGCCATCGCCAGCCTATTCTACGCATTCATCTTTAGAGGCAGCCCACTCTAATAAAGAACCACTTACCTACTCATTAGATCCTGAGAATAATTGGTATCCCGATCTAGAAGACCTCTACTTAAAGGTAAAGTATAATCCCAATATTGTCGGCATACTAATCATTAATCCCGATAACCCTACCGGCATGGTATACCCAAAAGAATACATGACACGAATCGTTAGTATTGCAAAAGAATTTGACCTGTTTATTATTAGTGACGAAATTTACGGTAACATTATATACAATCAAGCAAGTACTTTTCGACTATCAGAAGTAATAGGAGACACCCCTGGGATCGCATTAAAAGGAATTTCAAAAGAATTGCCTTGGCCTGGAAGCCGATGCGGATGGATGGAGTTTTACAATAGAGGTAATGACCTACAGTTTGATGAATATTGCACTACACTAGAAAATGCTAAAATGGTGGAAGTATGTTCTACTACTCTTCCACAAAAATCTATTCCTTTGATAATGGGACACCCTAACTACAAGGAATACATAAGTAATCGAAATAAAAACATATCAGAAAGAAGTACGGTTATCGCTTCATATTTTGAAAACAACCCGTACATTTATTTCAACAAAACAAATGGTGCTTTCTACAATACCATTGTATTTAAAAATAGCGCATTAAAAGAAGCGCAATCGCTGCCCGTGACCGATCCCAAGGCAAAACAAATTCTAGAGGAATGGATCAGCGATGACATCGCTCTAGACAAACGATTTGCATATAGCTTATTGGCTAGTACGGGGATTTGCGTTACACCCCTTTCCTCTTTTCAATCTGATTTGATGGGGTTTCGAATTACGCTACTTGAAGAAGATGAAGAAATGTTACATTATATTTTTAAAAATATATCCGAAGCAATAACGACTTATTGTACCTCTACTACTACCAATCCTGAATAACTAATTTCTAATAACTACAACATGGAAATCAACATAAAATTAGAAGCTGTAAAAAAAGCATACAAAACATTAAAGGATGTAGTTATTCATACTCCTTTAGTGCAAAACCTCAATACATCTGAAAAACATGCATGCACTGTTTATCTCAAAAGAGAAGACTTACAGGTAGTTCGATCGTACAAAATAAGAGGTGCTTATAATAAGATTAAAAGTCTATCGCCAGAAGAAATAAAAAATGGTATAGTATGCGCAAGTGCTGGAAACCATGCACAAGGTGTAGCCTATTCATGTAGTAAACTTAAGGTGAAAGGCACTATATTTATGCCCACTACCACTCCCAAACAAAAAATAAATCAAGTGAATATGTTTGGAAAGGAATGGGTGAAAGTAGAATTGATTGGCGACACTTTTGACGATTCTTTTCAAGCCGCTCTAACCTGTCAAAAAGAGGAAGACTTAGCTTTCATACATCCTTTTGATGATGAAAAAGTTATTGAAGGGCAAGCAACAATAGGGCTTGAAATATTGGAAGATGCCGATTTTGAAATCGACTATTTAATTGTTCCTGTTGGAGGAGGAGGTTTGGCTTCAGGTGTATCCTCGGTATTTAAAGCGCTAAGTCCAAACACGAAAATTATAGGTGTAGAACCTTTGGGAGCTGCCGCACTACACACCTCGTTAAAAAATGGGTGCAACACGACATTGTCCAATATAGACAAATTTGTAGATGGTGCTGCAGTACAACGAGTGGGCGACCTTACATATGATATTTGTAAAACGCTCCTTGACGATGTGATTACTGTTCATGAAGGAAAAGTATGCTCTACCATCCTCGAACTATATAACAAAGATGCTATAGTAGTAGAGCCAGCAGGTGCACTCACTTTAGCTGCGCTAGAGCAGCTAAAGGGCAAACTAAAAAACAAAAATGTGGTTTGTGTAGTATCTGGAAGCAACAATGATATCTCTCGAATGCAGGAAATTAAAGAACGGTCGCTCTTGTACGAGCAATTAAAACATTATTTTATTGTTGATTTCCCTCAACGTGCGGGAGCTTTACGCGATTTTTTGTTAAATGTATTAGGGCCAACAGACGATATTGTTCATTTTGAGTTTTCTAAAAAAACGAATAGAGAAAATGGTCCGGCAGTAGTTGGTATCGAACTAAAAAACAAAAGTGACTTTGAGCCATTATTAAAGAAAATGAAAGAATTTAATTTTTATGGAGAATACCTGAATGACAAACCACATTTATTCGAGTATTTGGTCTAACCCCAAACGTGCATTACTTTACTGATTAGGTAGTTCATCCAAAATAAAAGATTTTAGAAGAATCTCGATTGAATCTTCCACTCAATTTTTGCATATACCCTTTAGCAATTTATTTATATATGCTTATTTTTGGCAAAAATTTCATGATATGATCGCTTACGAAGACTTAAAAAACTTTACTAATAACGTATTCCTTAAAATGGGATGCCCAACTGCTGATGCAGAACTAGCTACGGAAGTATTATTAAATGCTGATTTACGTGGCATAGATTCTCATGGTGTGGCACGACTAGTTGGCTATGTTAGACTTTGGGAGTCGGGAAGAATAAACCCTACTCCGAAAATCAAAATCGTTCATGAAACACCAAGCACAGCAACAGTAGATGGAGACCGAGGTCTTGGTTTAGTGGTTGCCCCACAAGCGATGGAAATTGCCATTGAAAAAGCAAAAAATGTAGGAACGGGGTGGGTGTCTATAAAAAACTCAAATCATTTTGGCATTGCTGGTCATCATGCTATGATGGGATTAGAACACGATATGATAGGCATAGCAATGACAAATGCAAGTCCTTTGGTCGCACCAACATTTTCTACCGAGCGAATGTTAGGAACTAACCCCATTGCCGTAGCGATCCCTGCCGACAAACAACCTCCTTTTGTAGCTGATTTTGCCACTACTACGGCTGCTAATGGTAAACTTGAAATACTTCAACGAACCAGTAAAGATGCTCCACTAGGCTGGATACAAGATAAATCAGGCGCACCTTCTAACAATCCTCATGAATTGAAAGAAGGGGGTGCTTTATTACCCCTTGGAGGAGATAGAGAACACGGTAGTCATAAAGGCTATTGCTTAGGTTCTATTGTCGATATTTTTTCAGCGGTTTTATCAGGAGCGAATTATGGCCCTTGGGCGCCTCCATTTGTGAGTTTCTTACCTATGCCAGACAACCCCGTTGGGGAAGGCTTAGGTCATTTTGTAGGGGCTATGCGTGTAGATGCTTTCCGTCCTGCCGATGAGTTTAAATCTCACATGGATAATTGGATTGAACGATTCCGTAATGCCGAAGTAGCAGAAGGACATGATCGCGTTTTAATTCCTGGAGATCCTGAACGAGAAATGATTGATATGAGAATGAAAGAAGGAATTCCCTTAAACGAAAATGTGGTGAATGATTTGAAAGAGGTTGGAGATAAATTTGATTTGTCATTTACGGTTTAAAACCCTAAACTAACTCCTGCCCTCAACACCCATGGGCTTGAGTATGGATTAAACGCCCCTCCTGGGCTATAAAGTAAATTATAAAGTGCCGTTAAATTAAAAAATGCTTTACCTCCCATAGGTTGAGACATCCCTCCTCCTACTAAAAAAGCAGTATTTCCTTTCCTTATTTTGGAAAAATCTGCCGCATCAATGAATTCATAATCCAAGTATTCATACTCCACTTGAGCAAAAAAAGGAGTTCTTATATTATATCGGGCAAATAAATTAGCCCCATAATCATTTGTGGTAATTTTAGGTGTAAACTGCTTATAACTAGAATAGCGATACTGAACCCCTATGCCAGCAGAAAACTCATTCGTAATTCTATACCCTACTACAGGAGCTAATTGCACCCAAGTAAATGTACCAAAACCTGCACCTACCCCACCTCCTGTAAATAATCGATCTCTAAATGAAGAACGTTCATCAATTTCTACATCACTTTGCCCGAAACCAAGCGAAACCAAAAAGGTAAATAAAGCAATAAATACTATGAGTGTTTTAGATTTCATCATTCCTCCTTTTCAACGATTACATAGATGTCTTCCGATTTTTTTTTCATAAGGTATTTTTCACGCGCAAATTTTTCAAGTAATGCCTTATTACTCAAAAGTTCCTCTCGCTCTTTCTTTACCTCCTCTATCTTGTTGGTATAATACGCTTTTTCTTGCCGAAAGTTTTTCAACTGGCGAGTAAGCTTGTATTGCGAAAAGAGATCGTTGGAATCGATAAACAACATCCAAAACAAGAACGCTATCCCTGCTACAAAGTAAAAGCTTTTCATGAATTTTGGAAGTCTGTCAAACATAGTTAAATCAATAGGACGCTAAGTTACGTAATCCAAAAGTAAATAAAAATTGGTTAGGCGTAATCAATATACGGACGGGTTATAATGATGATGAAGGTGAATTTTACTTTTTAAACTACCGACCTACTGGTGAGGAAGTTACTTCCGTGCTTACCTGTATCAAAACTAAAATCGTGCTCTTAGTGCTCTTCAGGATTTGTAATCCGTAGAATTAACCATCAAGCGCAAGCATCCGCTTGTGCTTATCTCCAATAACATAAACCTATAAGCCCTGTTATGAAAATCCTGGCGCAAGCGTCCGCTTGTGCCTTTCATTATACCATATAACTCAACTCGATCAACCCTTTACCTCCCGAATAATCAATAGCACTAGAGTGCCGATAATGATAGGATTCATTAACTATCCCTTCTTTAACAGCATTATCATGTATGTAATCCAGTTTTTGTTGTATCATAAAAGTAGTTGCTAGTTCAATAGGGTGGTAATTGTTTTGCCAAAAATGATATTTTTAATGTTTGTTACTTTTTTCAGCCTTCTTACGAAACATCCACAACAACCATTTTTTTTCTGCTTTCTTTTG
>JAOULS010000063.1 GCA_029881895.1 Cyclobacteriaceae bacterium
GGATTAGAGAATTTTGGAGGGTGTGCAGTAGTTATTTCGCATGATAGATGGTTTTTAGATCGAGTATGTACCCATATTTTGGCATTTGAAGGAGACTCACAGGTATTTTGGTTCGAAGGCAACTGCACTGAATATGAAGAAAATAAAAAATCTAGGCTTGGTGACACAGGCCCTACAAGAATAAAATATAAAAAATTAGTGAAGTAAAGAGCGAAAACTGAGTAACTTAAAATAGTATATTCAGACCAAAAATGAGAATAGAAAAGATCCAAGTTAATTTACAACATGTGAATATCAATAAAATTAAAACCCTATTCTACTAAGGCAACACTCGGAACTTTATCGTATATATATGAAAACAACAGAGGCAAGAAAACCTCTGTGTTTTCTGCGGATAGCTCGTAACCTACATCCAATGAACATTAATAAGGTGTTCATCTATTCTTATTAAAAATCTCCTTCTCCTTAAATCGAAAACCAAGAAATATCTTCAAGTTTGAAGTGCCGACAGCTAAATCAACAGGGCCTAAATCAGTACTGGTAAATTGATTTACAGAAGAAATGCCTGCGAAAAAAAAGTCTGTATTATACCCAAGCGCTACTCTAAAGTTAGACACTCCGGTTACAATTCTGTTGTTACTAATAAAATTGGGGCGTATTTCACGATTTTGTATGCCTGGGCCGAAAGAAAGTGTGATATTGGCATAAAAATGCTTATATAAAAAATTATACCCATATCCTCCTAGTACTGCATACGTTATATAATCTGCATAATTAAATCCTTTCGCAAACGCTGGGATGAACGTTTCATTGGGAAAAAACGATTGGTTTGCATTTACTTTTACATCTGCAAATGTAAATGAAACAATTGGGGAGCCTGCGCTTTTCAGTTGCTCCTCGGACTGGTTATATGCTGATCGGAATGAAAATCGTTTATGATTAAATACATAAAACACGTTAAATAGCAAGTTTTCATATCTCAAATCACTAC
This sequence comes from Cyclobacteriaceae bacterium, assembly GCA_029881895.1. Taxonomy (GTDB): domain Bacteria; phylum Bacteroidota; class Bacteroidia; order Cytophagales; family Cyclobacteriaceae; genus JAOUKH01. The sequence goes on from JAOULS010000063.1 coordinate 992, forward strand.
GCTGAGGATACGCATCCCCTTCTTGCCATGTATCGATATGCCGCTTTGGTTTGTCAAGATAAAACCCTTGATACAATTGAAAGGCAAAGTCTATCCCTATTTTCTGTGTATAGATATTCGCTTGAAGATCGAAAGAATTGGTATTCCCATATTTTTCAGTTGGCCGCTGCCAAGACGAAGGAAATTTTGTAGACACCTCAAAACTAAGTCCATATAAATACACCCCTAAGCCATAGTAACTATTGCCATTAGGGATGTACTTCACCTTCTCAAACCCATCGAAATCACCCTTCAGGTCTACTTCAGCTGAACGCACGGAGAAGATCGGTTTCAGGTAAAACTTATCTTTATATTTTTTTACATAAAGTGAATCTGGTTGTGCCATAGCAGACAGACCTACTCCTATAAAAAAGGTTAAAAAAAAGAGGTTATTTAAGCTTTTCAAGCTTTTAGTGTCTACAAAATAAATTCACTTAAATCTTTGCTCTGCACTGCTGCTTTCAATTTTTCTTTCACCATTTCATCGGTAATTGAAATTTTAGCATTTGGCCCAATCTTATCGGGCACATCAAAAAGAAACTCATTCAACAGTAAACTCATAACCGTATGTAATCTTCTTGCTCCTATATTTTCTACCTCAGTATTAATATTAAAAGCTGTCTCCGCTATTTCTTCCATAGCCTTATCAGAAAATTCTAGGCTCACATCTTCTGCCTCAAAAAGTGCCTGATATTGCTTCGTTAGTGCATTTTTAGGTTCTTTAAGAATTTGGTAAAAATCGTCTTTCGTTAGGTTGTCCAACTCAACACGAATAGGGAATCGACCCTGTAATTCGGGGATAAGGTCGGAAGGTTTTGCAACATGAAAAGCACCAGCGGCAACAAATAAAATATGATCTGTTTTAATTACTCCAAATTTAGTATTCACAGCACTTCCTTCTACAATGGGTAGAAGATCACGCTGTACGCCCTCTCTACTTACATCAGGTCCTCCCCCTTTTCCAGAGCCAACGGCAATTTTATCTATTTCATCAATAAAAATAATTCCTGTATTCTCAGCTCTTTTTATGGCATCTTCTTTCACTTCATCCATATCTATAAGCTTGTGCACCTCCTCTTCTAAGAGTATTCCCCTTGCATCTGCAATGGAAACTTTTCTCTTTTTATTTTTTTTCGGCATCACATTTCCCAACATTTCCTGAATATTAATCATCGATGATTCGTCCATCATACCACCACCAATCATTCCTATTCCTCCTGTAGAAGCTTGCTTTACATCAATTTCAATCTTTCTATCCTCTAATTCACCGTTTTTTATTTTCTCCCGAAACCTTTCCCTTGTTCGCTCATTCAATTCCTGCTCATTTTCTGGCATAACACCATCATCTACAGGAACAGTATTCGTGGCAATTTTCATATTGGGGTTCATTGGAGGAATTAAAGCATCAAGAATAATATCCTCTACAATTTGTTCAGCTTTTTCTTTTACCTTCTCCTTCTTTTCTGTTTTCACAAGGTTCACGGCTTGTGCCACCAAATCACGAACCATACTTTCTACATCTCTACCTACATAACCCACTTCGGTGAATTTCGATGCTTCTACTTTCGTAAACGGTGCATCGGCTATTTTTGCTAATCGTCTAGCAATTTCTGTTTTACCAACTCCTGTTGCTCCAATCATTAAAATATTATTGGGGACTATTTCTTTTCTCATTTCAGGATCTGCACTCATTCGTCTCCAACGGTTTCTCAATGCAATCGCTACATTTCTCTTTGCATCATTCTGACCAATGATATACTTATCCAATTCCTTAACAATCTGTATTGGTGTGAAATATTTATCGTTTTCAATCATTATTATTTGTTTTTGCACCACTTACAAACCGATTTATGTTTGTGGCAATTGTAAAATTATTTGTCCCCCCTCCTACATGGTATCCTCCATGTGAATAAGAAAATTCTATTTTTTTAATTTTTATCATTAACCCAAATGAAATACCTGCTCCTCCTCCTGTTTGTTCTAGTCTCAAGTGCTCTCGTACTAAATGATTATAGCCAATTCTAAGGTTTACATTTTCACTAAATACAACTTCAGTACCTATCACTACTCGGGAGAGTACTTTATCAAACCCATTTGGCGGATCACTACTATTATCACCCGCTTGATAATTCAACACCTGTTTTTTCGTAAGGTTATATCCAGTGATTGTAAACCTGAACGGCATATGTTCAGGTTTATAGCTCACTCCTAATTGTACATCGAAAGGTAATTTAGTAGTACTTGTTTCAGAGTATTCCGACACCACAAAACCAGCATTTTTTATCACTAGCCCTACTTTTAAATCTTTTTCAGGATGAATAAACACGCCTCCAATATCGAACATCACTGCATTCGAACGATTTTCAGCGATGTTTGAAGAAACCCACTTTATACCTCCCCCCATCCTAAAATGATTTATTTGATGAGAAAAAGTCAGCGTGGCATTCATCTCGCCAGACTTTACCGATCCTATTAACACTCCAGAAGGATCATAAGCATCAATTTCACCTAAAGATAAATATTGGAAACCTCCAGAAAGTGTTCCTTTCTCTTTAAAGTGATGCGCATAAGCAAAGGAGCTCAATTGAATTCCTGAAAAATAAGCCAAATAATTGAAACCCATTTCTCCATCTAATGATTGGCCCACTAACGCAGGGTTACTGAAAAGTAGGTTAACATCTTTATCGGCAGAAGAAGTATTAACCCCTCCCAATCCGGTAAGAATTGCTGTATGAGGGATGTTTAAAAATTCATACGATTTTTCACCACCAATTTGCGCCTGTGATTGCACTACAATAAATAATGTAATAATATACAACGAAAAGCGCAGCATTGTTATTTTTTTTCTTCTGGAAAAGTGAAATTCATTGGGTTATTTACTTTATCTTTCATCAAAGCAATTTTCAAAACCTCATCAACGGTTTCTACAAAATTTATATTTAGACCTTTTATATATACTGCGTCTATCTCATCAATGTCTCTTTTATTCTTTTTACACATTACAATTTCCTTAATTCCAGCTCGCTTAGCGGCCAAAATTTTCTCTTTAATTCCTCCTACTGGAAGTACCATTCCTCGAAGGGTAATTTCGCCTGTCATGGCTAACTTACTTTTCACCTTTTGTTGTGTGTAAATAGAAGCCAATGAAGTAAGCATGGTAATGCCTGCTGACGGTCCATCTTTTGGTACTGCACCCGCGGGAACATGTACATGAAGATCGTAATAATCAAAAACGCGATGATCGATATTTAATACTTCTGCATTCGATTTCAAATACGAAAGAGCCGTCATTGCCGATTCCTTCATCACATCTCCCAATTGTCCCGAAAGTGTAAGCTTCCCTTTCCCTCTACTTAAACTAGATTCAATAAACAATATTTCACCTCCAACACTCGTCCATGCCAAACCTGTAACTACACCTGCATAATCATTCCCTTGGTACAGTTCTTTATCGAAAATTTCAGCTCCTAAAAATTCCACCACTTTCTCTGGCGTTATATTAGAATTATACTCTTCTTCTAACGCTACTGACTTCGCTATATTTCGTACAACACCCCCAATTTTTCTTTCTAATGTTCTCACTCCCGATTCTCGAGTGTAGCCATCAATAATTTTCACAATAGATGGTTTTGAAAATTTAACATGGCTTTTAGTAAGCCCATGCTCTTCAAGCTGTTTAGGGATTAAATGGCGTTTCCCGATTTCTGTCTTTTCTTCTAACGTATACCCTGACACATCAATAATTTCCATTCTATCGCGAAGTGCTGGCTGAATAGAATCCAAAGAATTTGCCGTAGCGATAAACAGAACTTTAGACAAGTCATAATCTACCTCTAAATAATTGTCAGCAAACGTGCTATTTTGTTCTGGATCCAACACCTCTAACAAAGCAGATGAAGGGTCTCCCCTGAAATCTGAATTTACTTTGTCAATTTCATCCAATATAAATACAGGATTAGAAGTACCTGCCTTTTTGATGTTTTGAATAATTTTACCTGGTAGTGCACCTACATAGGTTTTTCTATGCCCTCTTATTTCTGCTTCATCATGCACACCGCCTAACGATACTCGGACATATTTTCTTTTCAAGGCTTTAGCTATAGATCGCCCTAGTGATGTTTTTCCAACGCCTGGAGGACCATAAAGACATAAAATTGGTCCTTTCATATCCTTTTTCAGCTTCAGTACTGCCAAGTATTCTATTATTCTGTCTTTTACTTTTTCTAATCCGTAGTGATCTTTATCCAAAATACGTTTTGCCCTATTCAAGTTGAAATCATCTTTACTCAACTCGTCCCAAGGAAGATCCAACATCAACTCGGCATAATTCATGGCTACTGGATATTCAGCAGCAGAAGGATTAGTTCTAGATATTTTATCAAGTTCTTTATAAAAGTGATTTTTCACCTCATCTGGCCATTTTTTCTTTGCCGCCCTTAATTGCAGTTCCTCCACATCTTGGTCGGGACCGTCATGTCCCAATTCATCTTGCAACACTTTCATCTGCTGACGCAAATAATAATCCCGCTGCTGCTGGTCAATATCGGTATGTACTTTTTTATGAATTTCGTTTTTCAACTCAAGCATCTGCACCTCTTTTAGCATGTATTCTAAGAGAAGTGTTGCTCTTTCCATACCATCATTTATTTCAAGAAGTTTTTGTTTGTCTGCGACTTCAGCATTTAAGTTCGAGGATAGAAAATGTGTTAAAAAACCTGCGTCATTAATATTGTCTATCGCAATTTGAGCTTCTTGAGGGATTTCGGCATTTAACGATAGTATTTTTGAGGCAGCTTCTTTTAGCGATCGAATGATTGCTTTTTGTTCTCGTTTATTTTTACTCGGAAACTTTTCCTTTAGCACTTTTATTTTTGCCACAAAATAAGGATCTTCTCCTGTATATTTCTCTACTTCAAAACGTTTTTTACCTTGAATAATAATAGTCGTATTCCCATCAGGTAATACAATCATTTTAATAATTTGTGCTACTGTCCCAACCGTATAAAGATCTTCTTTCGAAGGTTCTTCCACTTCATTATTCTTTTGAGCAACCACTCCGATAATACGGTCTCCTTTATATGCTTTTTTTACGAGCTTTATAGATTTATTTCTACCTACCGTGATAGGTAAAACAACTCCAGGAAAAAGCACCGTATTACGAACAGGAAGTACTGAAAGCTCATTAGGAACATCTGCATCTTTCAAATCTTCTTTTTCATCTCCAGAAGTAAGTTGGATAAACTCACCATCATCTGGAGCCAATTGTGATAACATTAACTGATCAAAAAATACTTTCTCTTTATTACTCATACGCTACTGTGCCATTATGGCATAAATCTAAGGTAAAAAAATTGGAATCCCTTTTAATAATATGTTAGTATATAATAATCAATAGCTATGCCAATGGACATATGTCATGTTTCACTTGTTTTAAATACAATAAAGTAACATCTTTAACTTTAAATTAACAGCATGATGATAACATGAAACGGATCAATTTTCTGTATTCAATCATATTTTTTACATGCTTTTTCTTTTTCATTTCAGCCTCATTCGCCCAAAAGAAGAAAAAAAAAGCAATTATATCCGCTGAACAAGCAATGGATACTATTGATAGCTATAGTTCCTCTGACTTGTTCCATTTCCCCAATGTGAATAAATCGCTCTACTTTCAGGACAAAAAGGCACAAAAAAAAATCTTAGAGTATGACAAGAAAAAAAACTGGGAGGCTCTCTATCCAGTCTTAAGAGAATACATTTCTGATTTTGGTGTGGTTAATTTTTACAGAGACACCTACTGGATTTGGCGTTTGGCTAAAATCACCGAGTTATATGGGAATTATGAAGAAGCAAAATTGCTTTACAAATTGGTATTAAAACATCATAGGGAAGACATAAATATAAATAAGGTGGAGTTGCACTACGATTCACTGACCGCCAATGACAAGGATTATTACGTACCATTGGAATACTATTATGAATTGGTAGACTATAGAAGAGAGGTGGATACACTTCGTCCTCCCCGAGGTGTTTTATTAAATATGGGAAATTTCATTAACTCTAAAGAATCTGATTATGGGCCAACTTTAAGTGCTAATGATGACATGCTTATTTTCACATCAAAACGAAATTCACACAATAGAGGGATTGACAAAGTGAATGATGAAGATATTTTTTTTAGTCGTAAAGAACTCAATAACTGGGGTGATATAGAAGAATTTGAGCATGTGAATACAAAATACAATGAGGGATCGGCCTGTTTAAGTAAGGATGGGAATACATTGTATTTTTCGAGGTGTGACGCCCCTGACTGTTATGGCGACTGTGATATATTTGTCGCAGAGATACAACCAGACAGCACGTGGGGCAATATCCACAACCTAGGGATAAATATTAATAGCACAGCTTGGGACTCACATCCCTCACTTTCACATAATGAAGACACTTTATATTTTGCATCTGACCGAATAGGAGGATTTGGATTGTCGGACATCTATTATTCCATTAAAAATAAAGAAGGCGTTTGGGAAAAAGCACTTAATTCAGGCCCCATTATAAATACTCGGAACAACGAAGTAAGTCCCTTTTACCATCATGTTTTTGATGTATTATACTTTAGTTCTAATGGGCAAAATCTAAATTTTGGAGAGTTTGATATTTACAAATCGTATTGGGAGGATGATTCTTGGGGCGAACCACAAAACATAGGCCCTTTGGTAAACGGTCCAGGGAGTGAATTTTATTTTGCAATTGACTCGCAGTCGAAAGATTTATATTATGCTCGATCGGCTGAAAACAGCATGGATAACCTTGACTTATTTTCATTCCCTCTACCTATGGAAGCACAGCCTGGCGCCACCACTACTTTTAAAGGCTCATTGTCAGACGAAAAAACAGGCGAACCGTTTGACGGGATTGTTTCTGTGATAGATTTAGACAATGGAATTGAAGTAGCTCCTAAATTTCTGCGCCCTGATGGGAGTTTTGAATTTGAATTAATAAATAACAACAACTATCTACTCATTATTCAAGGAGAAGAGTTTTTTCGAATAGAAGAACTTTTTCATTTAGATGGAGAAATGGAAATGAAAAAAATCACCTCACCTATCTCAAGTAAATTAAAGTTTGAATCCGTAGCGTTCGAAAATGGCAAATCAAACCTTTCTTCCGAGATGTATAGTGACTTAGACATGTTGGCTAATTTCATGTTGGATAACCCTAATTTCAAACTGAGTATTGCTGGTCATACCGATTCGGATGGACGTGAGGAATTCAACCTTCAATTATCACAAGAACGTGCTGAAGCCATAATGGAATATTTAGTGTTTTTTGGGAACGTATCAGAAGATCGAATAAACGCTAAAGGATACGGAAGCTCAAAACCTATTGTAGAAGAAATTACAGAACAAGATAAAAAATTAAACAGAAGAGTAGAATTTAATTTATTTACTGAAGAGAATTAAACATTCTATGGTTATAGTATTTATTGGCTATTGACCCACAAAAAAATCATATATCAGTATTAATAACTTCAAATTTAGGGTGATAAAGAAAAATAGAAGCATATAAACTAAATTTATTTCTTAATAGGATTAGATTTTTATCTCAAAATTGGATAGTTTAGAAATCCATTTTTAGATAAAAAATATTGTAAAAAATAAGTACTATGAAAACTACAAATTTAAGACTGTTAATCAGTAATTTTTTAATCTTACTATTAATAGTTGTATCAAGTTCATGTGGGCAAAAATCAAATGAAGAATCTACTAAAAGTAATTCCAAAGAGTTTGATCAGGCAGAAACGGAAGTAATAGATCAAATAGAGACGCTTGCGTATGACATTCCATCTCCATCTGAAATTCCTTTTATGTTAGAAGCAACAGGTGCCGAATTTAATGAAGCATTTATTAATGATATCAGCAAAATTGACAGCTATGAAATCACGAATGATATCGCTGCAATGAATTTAGGAGTTTATTCATCTGACATGGGGTACCTCATCTCTTACAATAAAGTTCAAGAAGCTTTAAACTATCTTTCTTCCACCAAAAATTTAGCTGACCACCTTGGTGTGTCTGCTTCTGTGAATGTGGAATTATTAAAACGGTTTGAAAACAATTTAGCCAACAAAGATTCTTTAGTTTCTATTCTAGACGAAGCAATTGATGAAACCGATCATTTTCTTCAAGACGACAACAGAAATAGAATTGCAGCCCTCTTAATTGCAGGGAGTTTTATCGAAGGTTTATATATTTCTACTGAGTTAGTGAAAACATATCCTAAAGACTTATTACCTGATGATGTTCGTAATGTTGTACTTACACCAATCATAAGAGTTGTTTTAAATCAGCAAAAATCTTTAGAAGATTTAATTGGTTTAATGGAAACCATCGATCAGGCGAACCCTGTTGGAGACATAAAAGAAAATCTAATCGCCCTGAAAGGACTGTATTCATCACTAAATATTGACGATCAAATTGAGAAAAGTCGGCCAGACATGGTCATCAATGATGCTACTTTAGTTGAAATCACTGAAAAAGTAGCTGCTATTAGAAGCTCTATTACTGAATAAACTAAAATAACGCATAAAAAAAGCCAATGTAGATTGGCTTTTTTTATGCGTTATAAAATATTAATTCTAAAGAATCTTTCTTTCAAACAAGATGAAAAATTAGCATAAATTCCATCAAATTGTTTACTTTCAACACTATATCGGACGTAATATTCAAAAAAGCATTCTAAACTAGTGTGGAAAATGTTTTAATAAACATAAATTTCTTGATTTAAGCACCTTGTTTTCAACCACTTTACTTAAATTAAAGACCTAATCTAACCTAATACTCATGAGTGAAGCCCTACTAAAAGCTATAATTAAACTATTTGCCATAGTTGCCAAAGAAGATGAAGTAACGGAACATGAACGAATTCAAATACTCAATTTTCTTACCGAGCACCTAAATGCGACTGCTGTTGAAGGTTATATGCATCAATTCGATGCATACTGTGACTCTTTACCTAGTGGAGCAGATCATGATGAGGAAGAAGAACAACGCAATATCATTTCTATCTGTTCAGAAATAAACAAAGAACTTACACAGCAACAAAAAATAGTAATCATACTTGAGTTAATCGCCATTATTCTTGCCGATGGAGAAATTTCTAAACGAGAAAAAGAATTACTAGACTCGATAGCCAATGCATTTAACGTATCAAATGAAGAGATCGATTTAATAAAGTCGTATGTAGTAGGAAGCAACCCTAAGGAGCTAAATTTTGATAATATATTAATTGTAAATAACGAAACTCCAAAAGACGGATGGTATAAGCATTTACTCCGACCTGAAATTCATGGTTTTGTAGCCATTTTATATTTAGAAAATGTAGATTCATACTTTATTAAATACTTGGGAAACAACGACCTTTTCCTCAATGGAATTCCTGTAAAAACAGAAAAGATAGTTGCTTTTTCTACTGGCAGTACCATTAGAGACAATAAAATGAACCCTATTTATTACAGTGACGTAATAAGTAGTTTTATGAATAGTAATAATGAAACGAGAATCACATTCGAGGCCAACGATATATTTTATAAATTCAAAAATGAAAAAATAGGATTACGTGAGATTAACATTTCTGAAGAGTCTGGAAAGTTAATTGGAATTATGGGGGCTAGTGGTTCAGGGAAATCCACTTTACTCAATGTGCTTAACGGACAAGATTCTCCTTTTTCAGGTGAGGTATTAATAAATGGCATTAATATCCACCAAGACAAAAATAAAGTAGAAGGTGTAATTGGCTTCGTGCCACAGGACGATCTACTTATTGAAGATTTAACCGTATACCAAAACCTATTTTATGCTGCAAAGCTTTGCTTCGACCACCTTTCCAATGAAGAAATTGAAGCACTAGTTATCAAAACATTAAACAATTTAGGTCTGACTGAAACCAAAGACTTAAAAGTAGGTTCTCCCTTAGAAAAAACCATTAGTGGTGGTCAACGAAAACGTTTAAATATTGGACTAGAATTACTTCGAGAGCCTTCTGTATTGTTCTGTGACGAACCTACATCAGGACTTTCTTCTCGCGATTCTGAAAACATTATGGATTTACTCAAAGAGTTGTCTTTAAAAGGAAAACTCATTTTTGTAGTGATTCATCAACCCTCTTCCGACATTTTCAAAATGTTTGACAAGCTGTTTATTCTAGATGTTGGAGGGTATCAAATATATTATGGAAACCCCGTTGAAGCAGTCGTTTATTTCAAAACTATCATTAAAATGATAAATAGTGAGAAAGGCGAATGTATTGAATGTGGGAATGTTAACCCCGAACAAATCTTCAATATCATTGAAACTAAAGTTGTAAATGAATACGGTCGATTTACCGATGAACGTAAAATTTCAGCTGAACAATGGCATACCCATTACAAGGAAAATTCTTCGGCTGAAAAAGTAAAGACCTCTACAGATACACCACCTTCTTCATTATCTATTCCAAATAGAATTTTGCAAACCAATATTTTTGCAAAGCGTGATATTTTCAGTAAACTAAGTAATCATCAATATTTGCTCATCAACTTACTTGAAGCACCAATTTTAGCTTTTGTGTTAGCCTATATTGTTCGTTATTACAATGTAAGCGACACCGTAAATCCTGTTTATCTATTTAGCAAAAACCCAAACATTCCTGCATATCTGTTCATGAGCATAATTGTAGCCTTATTTATGGGGCTTACCGTTAGTGCCGAAGAGATCATAAGAGATCGTAAAATTCTTAAGCGTGAGGCTTTTCTTAACTTGAGCAGAAGCAGTTACCTACTGTCAAAAATATCCATATTGTTTGCGTTGTCAGCCATTCAAACATTTACTTTCGTTGTGATAGGAAACTACATTCTTGATATCAAAGGCATGACAATAGCCTATTGGTTAATTCTTTTCACTACATCATGCTTAGCCAATTTAATTGGATTAAACATTTCCTCTTCATTTAATTCAGCGGTTACCATCTATATCCTTATTCCAATATTACTAATTCCCCAATTAATTTTAAGTGGTGTAGTGGTACGATTTGATAAATTAAACCCTAGTTTGAGTAGTGATAGTACTGTACCATTTGTGGG
>JAOULS010000294.1 GCA_029881895.1 Cyclobacteriaceae bacterium
AAACCACCAGCACTTCCACCCATGGCATAAAGGTGTTCACTAGAGGTGTACTTTTCTTCGATCAAATATTTAGAGCAGTCGATATAGTCGTTAAACGTATTTATTTTTTTAAACATTTTTCCATCTTCATACCACTGCCTCCCCATTTCTTGTCCTCCACGAATGTGGGCAATAGCAAAAGCAAAACCTCTGTCTAACAAACTAAGTCGGTCGGACCTAAACCAAGGATCGGTAGAGGACCCATACGACCCATACGAATAAAGCAGCAATGGCCTATTGCCATTTTTATCGAAACCATTTTTATACACCACGGTAACAGGAACATCTGCGCCATCTCTCACATTCACAAAAAATCGTTCCGTGGTATAATCATCAGGATTATGCCCTCCCACTACCTCGTCTTGCTTTTTGAGGGATTGTTCACGAGTATTCATGTTGTAATCATAGATAGAATTTGGGGTGGTGAGCGAAGAATACCCATACCTCAATGTCTCTGTATCAAATTCAGGATTGGTAGAGGAATAGACTACATACGCCTCTTCATCAAATTTAAGATAATGCTCATCTTTAGTCGTTTGATTAATAATTTTTAGATGGGTAAGTGCGTTTGACCTTTCACGAATTACCAGGTAATTTTTAAACACATCAATTGAATTCAACAAAACACTATCACGGTGAGGGATTACTTCCTTCCAATTTTCTTTCGATGTATTATCCAGACCAACTTCCATCAATTTGAAATTCATAGCATCCCAATTGGTAACTACATAAAATTTATCTTCAAAATGCTCGATAGAATATTCATGATTGGCTTCTCTTGGTGTAAATTGCTTAAAAGGTTCATCAGGCGTGTCTGCATCTAACACATGGTAATCACTTATTGTTGTACTATTATTCCAAATAACAACGTACTTGTCTGATTTCGACTTAGTAACACCTATATAAAAAGAAGCGTCCTTTTCTTCATACATCAGTTCATCTTGATTTCCGCCAAGTTTATGTTTCCATATTTTTTCAGAAAGTAGTGATACTTCGTTTTTAGTGGTATAAAAATAAGTAGCGTTGTCATTGGCCCAAGCTCCACCACCTGAAGTATTGATCAACTGGTCGGAATACATCTCCCCTGTTTCGAGGTTTTTAAAATGGATGGTATATATCCTACGACTGAGGGTATCAATGCCGTAGGCTAATATTTTATTATTGGTACTCACCTGTAGCCCTGTTGCTGAAAAATAAGTGTGCCCTTCAGCCAAATCATTAACATTTAGCATCACTTCTTCCTCTGCCTCCATGTTTCCTTTTTTTCTGCAATAAATACGGTACTGACCACCGTCTTCAAATCGAGAATAATACCAGTAACCATTTTTAAAATAAGGCACTGATTCATCCGTTTGTTTTATTCTACCTACAATTTCTTCGTACAGTTTTTCTTGAAGAGAGTCGGTAGGTGCGAGTACATTATTGATGTATTCATTCTCTGCATTTAAGTAATCTACTACTTTCTGAGTTTGTGCATCTGGAGTCGCTGCATTTTTTTGTTCATCGGTGAGTCTCATCCAGAAATAGGCGTCTTTTCGAACATCTCCATGAATATCTAATACCGAATCTTTCTTTTCGGCAATAGGAGGTGTATACTGATCAACCTCAGCCGTTTCCTTTTCGGAAACACAACTAACTAATAATAGGATAAACCCTGCGAAAGAATATTTTATGATTTTTGCCATAGTAGTAATATTGTTAAAGGTACAAATTAACAATTATGGACTAATAGAAGAAGCGTCTACTCAAATAAATTGAATATCATGCCTTTGCTTACACAAAAGCATGATAATTACTGATGCTATTCAAATCTAATTTCATAAGGCATACGGGTCTGAATACCATTATAACGATTTATTTTTTTGATTTCTTTCAAATAAGAATACATCTCTCCTAACTCTTGCTTTACAAGACTCGTTCTTATTTCTTGTTTCGTATTCATTAGCCTTTCAATTAAGGGCTGATATTTTGGGTAAAATCTCAACTTATAATCTTCTCCAACTCCTGCTTTCTCAGCAGCATGGGCAATGGCATCATCCAATCCGCCCATCACATCTACCAGTCCATTTTCAAATGCTTGTTCACCTGTCCAAACTCTTCCAGAAGCCACTTTCAACAATTCCTCAATTGGCATTTTTCTGCCCTCAGCTGCCTTAGAGGTAAACGTATCATATCCTCTTTCTAATTGCTTTTGAATAATATTTTTTTCCTGTGAAGTCAATGGTCTAGACATCGTCATCATTCCTGAATATTCTCCTGTATTCACTGGGTCAGTCGTTATCCCTAGTTTATCATTCATCAGTTTTTCCATATTAAAAATCATCCCAAAAATCCCTATTGATCCAGTAATGGTATTGGGCTGAGCGAAAATAGTATCGCAAGCCATCGCCATATAATAACCGCCAGAAGCAGCATAGTCAGACATAGATGCAATGATTGGTTTTTCCATAGCCGTCAATTGTACTTCTCTCCACATCATATCCGAAGCAATAAAATCACCGCCAGGTGAATTAATACGTACTACAACTGCCTTTACTTTATCGTTTTCCCTAGCTTTTCTCAATTCTCTAGCAAATTTCTCTCCTCCAATCATACCTTGTTCTGCCTCTCCCCTCACTATTTCTCCTTCGGCTACGATTACCGCAATTTGATTGGAAGATTTCTTATAGGTAGAAAAACTTTTTTTATAGTCATCGTATGAGATTGATTCGATATCATCTGTACTTTCAATATCAAGTTGCTCTCGCAGCGTTGCTAAAAACTCATCTTTGTAGTAAAGCGCATCTACCAACCCATAATCAACGGCATCTTTCGCAGACCTAACCTTCATTTCATCAGAAATTTCCTTTAGCGTTACTAAAGCGATGTCTCGACTACTTGCTACATTTTCAATAATATTATCATTGATCGCATTGAGATATGACGACACTTGAAGGCGATTTTCATCACTCATATCTTCACGTAAAAATGGCTCTACTGCGCTTTTGAAATCACCTACTCTAAAAATTTGAGGTCCAATT
>JAOULS010000064.1 GCA_029881895.1 Cyclobacteriaceae bacterium
CGGGTATCTGTTCAAATGCGTGGCTAGTTCAGCTAGTCCATGTACCGTTACTAGCGAAAGTAACCCTGCTACTCTTACGGTTAATGAAACGACTATCACCACTCAACCTGCTTCATTAGTTACTATTTGTGGTGGGGAAAGTACAAGTTATACGGTAGTAGCTTCAGGTAATGGTCTTACCTATCAATGGTATGTAAGTAACATTGCCATTACTGATGGAGGCGAATATTCAGGAGCAACAACGGCTACACTCTCTATTACAGGAGCAACAACGGCTTTAAATGGCGCACTTTACTATTGCGTTGTAAATGGTAGCTGTACCGCTGTAACTTCAAATTATAGTAGCTTACAAGTGAATGGCGTTGATAAGCCTATCATTTCGGCTGATTTTAGTAATCCTAGCTCACCTTACCTATATGTAAGTAATGTATTTGGAGATACTTATGAATGGTTTTTAAATGGTTCATTGTATTCAAACACTTATGAAATATATGCCGATCAGGCGGGGAGCTATACAGTGATTGTGTCATCACAAGGTTGCTCTAGTGTTGCGTCTGATGCACAGGTGATTATTGTCACTGATGTGGAGAAAGATATTTTAAGTAAAGTTCAGGCATACCCAAACCCTGTTGCCGATAATTTGATTATCCGATTGGCACAAAAGGATGAAAACACAATAATTCGTGTACTTAGCATTGATGGAAGGGTTGAAATAAGTCAATATGCAAATGAACTTGAAAACACAATAAATATGGCTCACCTAAGCGAAGGTGCTTATCTTGTACAGATAATTAATGTTGAAAAAACTTTGACCTATAAAGTGATTAAACAGTAAAAAAATGAAACCCTGAAGGTTTTTAAAACCTTCAGGGTTTCATATAATCAAAGAAAATTATAAAAATATGAAAACAATAAAAAATATATTCGCACTTGCCTTAATAGCATCTGTAATGGTATTCCCTTCCTGTGGAGGAGATGATCCTGGTATTTCATTCGATGAAAAAATGAATGGTACATGGATATTAACTTCCGTTACGGTAGATGGTAATGATGTCACTAGTGATTTTACTGGATTTCAACTTTCATTAAGTTATTCTGGCCCAGATTATGGAGGGGGAAGCTATAACATTACTAACGCAAACAACATCCTTTCTTCAAGCGGGAGTTATTCGCTGAATGGGACTACGAGCATGAATTTAAATGGCGATGATGGAAGTAGCACAAGTGCAACTATATCGCTATCTGCTGATGATACAACACTTACATTCTCTTTTTACAATCCTACGACCACTCTTGGTGGAGGTCGTGTTGAAGGGGCTGCGGGAGATTATGTTTTTGTGCTGAATAAGCAGTAAATAATATTAATTTAATAAGACACACCCACACCCCATTATTGTACTTAATACTACAGTAGTGGGGTGTTTTTATGCTATTAATGCAGTGCCATTTCCTGAGCCATAAACGTTTCTGCTCTTTTTTCCATATAGCTAAAGTCCTTCCCCCTGATAGAGAATCCTAAATGCCCCCCGTGTTTTGGTGTTTCTAAAAAAAGAAAATTATGATTTTTCGCTATCATAATAGGAAAACAATTTGGCCCTAGAAGAGGGTCGTTTTTAGCATTTATCATCAACACGGGTCGATCAATTTCTTTTAAAAAATTGATACATGAAGCGTCATAGTAAAAATCTTCTATCGTGTTAAATCCCGTGTATGGAAGAATATATTCCTTGTAATATTCTTTCAATGACGTGATTTGGTTAATATCTACGTCTCTTAATTCAGAAAAAACAGCTTTTTTTCTTTCTAGTTTTCCTTTTAATTTCTTTAGAAATTTATTTCTGTAAATAGAAATTGTATCTTCTATAGCCGTTACGGTATCTTTTAAATCATTTGAAACAGAGAAACAAATAGCTCCCTTTACCCTATTATCAATGTTTTTTTTAACGCCTAAATATTTAGTCACCATTGAGCCTCCCATAGAAAATCCGAGTAAAACGACTGATTTATAGGTGTTGTTTTTTAACGCATAATCAATTACTTCCGATAAATCTTCTATTTCACCATGATGATATGTTTTTATTTTTTTGTTTACTTCTCCTCCACATCCTCTATTATTCCATGCTAACACATCCCATCCTCTTTTTAAAAAATAATTGGCAGACCGCTTAATATAGTGCCTGTTCGAGCTTCCTTCCATGCCATGGCACATTATCAATAGACGATTGTTGTTATTCGTTAACCAATCTAAATTTAAAAAATCACCATCCAACAGGTTGATTTTTTCTCGTTGATAGTCTACTTCTTCTTTTTTAAAAAATAGAGAAGGAATAATTGTCTCAATATGACGGTTAAAAAGATATAATGGGCGAGAGGTATACTCACTATTTTTAATATATGGCATAAACGCTAATGTATTTATTCCCTATTAAATTACCGAAATAACCCAAAATATTTTGTGAGACATATAGCGATGAAAAACGACTTTTAAACACCTATTACTATAGTTTTTGTAAGTGTTTCATTAAGCTTTCCTTATTACTTTTTGAATAAATAATTGCTTTGTCATTAATAAAAATGTGGTTGCTGTCAAACCCTGTAATACATTCTAAGTTTACAATGTGCGAACGGTGCGCCCTGAAAAACAGGGGGTTATTAATTTTTTTACTTACATTTTGTAAGTTTAGTGACAGCGAGTAACTATTGGAGTGGGTCACCACTTTACAGTAACTCCCGTCAGCTTCAATGTAGATAATGTCATGAACAGATATTTTTTCATACTTATCTCCTTTTTTTAAAAAAAGCGACTCACTAAGCTCAGGAACATCTGTGGCGTCCATTATATTTTTACAATGATTTACAAAAGCCAATTCTATCGCATTTATTAAATCAATTTCGTTAAAAGGTTTTGATAAGAAAGCTGAAGGAGCTGTAGTGAAGGCTCTTTCAACATGTTCTCGATCTGTTTTTGCCGTAAGATAAATAACAGGGAAGAACTCTGTTTTGTGTATTTCTTTCACTACTGATATCCCATCAATGTCTCCATCTAGGGTAATGTCCATGATAATAATATCTGGATTTTCTTTTTTTGTTTTGTTAATCGCTTGATTTGCATTACTAGCAATACCTATCACGTTCATGCTGTTCTCAACTAATATCTCTTTTATATCTTGAGCTGTTATAGGATTGTCTTCTACAATAAGCACTTTTATTTCCATGGACGATAAATCTTTGATTACATGGTGGTTTTTGTTTGAGAGGTATTGACCAAAATTAATAATTTCTGTATACATTTTCTCTCTTTGCACTAGAAAACTCATTTTATGTACCTTTAATTAATGTCAGGGCTTATATGTAGTGTTCTTTTTATTACAAACACATATCAAATTAGCAGATATTTTATGGGAAGCCTATCCCTTTTTTATCAAAAGGGATACTTCTTTTGTGAATGCTACCGTAATTTTTGTGAGCATATAATTATGATGATTTTTGGCACTTTTATTTTAATACATGTGTTTTGTGAATAACTTTGTAAAAAAATAAATCATGCAAGATACCCCTCAACCCATTTTAGAAAAAAGAGGCAAACCAAAATTAAAGCAAGAAATAGGTTTTTTGATACTCCACCTTATTCCTCTTTTAGGGCTATGGACTGGAGCTACCTTGTTTGACTGGCTCGTGTGTGGTCTTCTCTATTTCATACGTATGTTTTGGGTTACAGGTGGGTATCATAGGTATTTTGCTCATAGAAGTTATCAAACTTCAAGGGTATTTCAGTTTATTATCGCTTTTATGGCTCAAACTTCGTTGCAAAAAGGAGCGCTTTGGTGGGCATCTCATCACAGGGTACATCATAGAACGAGTGATACTCCTAAAGACCCTCACTCGATGAAACTCTATGGGTTTTGGTATTCTCATATCGGCTGGATCATGGGACCCGACTATAAAACAACGGATTATAAAATAATAAATGACTATGCAAAGTATCCCGAGCTTGTTTGGCTAAATAAATACCACCTTATTCCTCCGTTTATATTAGCAATAACGGTTTGGTTAGTAGGTGCTGTAGTAAATACAGGAAGCATTACGAATGCTTTTTCACTTGCAGGGCTATCCACTTTAATTATTGGCTTCTTTTTAAGTACAGTGATTCTTTATCATGGCACCTTTTCGATTAATTCTATTATGCATAAATTTGGTAAACAGCGATATGAATCAAATGATGAATCGAAAAATAATTTAATTTTAGCTTTGGTGACGCTCGGAGAGGGATGGCATAACAACCACCATTATTATGAAGTTGCCGCTCGGCAAGGTTTTTTTTGGTGGGAAATAGACATTACATTTTATATATTAAAATTATTTTCATGGGTTGGGCTAGTTTGGGACTTAAAAGGAGTGCCAAAACACATTAAATATTCAAAAAATAAAGCCGAAGCAAAAGAATTAGCTAAGTCTGAATAATATTTATTGAAAACGTATTGCAAAATTAAAACCCTTACTTAAATTTGCAGTCCGTTAGCAAGACATACGAGTCTTGATATAATAAACACATGTTGTAATATCCATAAGCGAAAGTAGCTCAGCTGGTAGAGCGCCACCTTGCCAAGGTGGAGGTCGCGGGTTCGAACCCCGTCTTTCGCTCTTTTATTGTTTTAAACTATGTAGATAGTTTAATGCCGGGATGGTGAAACCTGCCTGACGGCAGGCAGGTTGGTAGATATGGAAAATATGTTTCACGTCTATGCGATAATGAGTCTCAACAGAAATTATATTTATGTTGGATTCACCAATAATCTCGAAAGGAGATTATTAGAACATAATAATGGTTATAATAAAACCACAAAGCCATATAGGCCTTTTAAATTGCTTTTTTCAGAAATCCATCCAACTAGGATAGGGGCAAAAAAAATAGAAAAGTATTTAAAAAGTGGTATTGGAAAAGAATTTCTAAAAAGCTTAATCAATACAATTGATTAATGCCGGGATGGTGGAATTGGTAGACACGTCAGACTTAAAATCTGATGACCTCTGGTCGTGCGGGTTCAAGTCCCGCTCCTGGTACTTTAAACCCTGTTAACCTTTTGGTTTTCAGGGTTTTTTTATATATGAGCTACATTTGCGGCAATACATATTTTATTCCTTTAGCATTCTTAATATTACTTTTAAAAGAAAACTGTGTGCTTGGAAAACCTTCGAGGTCCATTCTTCGTGTATTCGGATTGTACTTCAATATTTTATATATTGAATGCTAAACCTATTCAATCATGAGAATACCTTTACTATTTTTCGGTCTATTATTAACGATATCGGCATTTGCGCAAAACACTTATCATCCTAAGACGCTGGATATGCGTGAACGTGCTATTGTAATAGATTCTTGGTTAGAAGAAAAAATCACTACTGTTTTGCCTGAGCTAATGAGGCGATCAGGCATTGATATGTGGGTTATTATTGCGCGTGAGTACAATGAGGATCCTGTAATAAAGACCATGCTTCCAGCCACATGGCAATCGGCTAGAAGAACCACTATGTTAGTTGTATATGACCCAGGGGGCGGCAACCCTTTGGAAACAATGGCCATGGCGAGGTACAGTGTAGGCGAATTATTTAAAAAGGTGTGGGATAAAGAGCGTCAGCCTGATCAGTGGAAAGCATTAGCCCAGCTCATTGAAGCTAAAAATCCTAAAAAAATTGGTATTAATACATCTGAAAATTTTGCTTTAGCAGATGGTCTTTCATCATCACATTATGATAGGTTAGTGAATGTGTTAAGTGATGAGTATAAGAAGCGATTAACAACGGCAGAGAATTTAGCCATAGGGTGGTTAGAAACTCGGACAAATAGCGAATTGGTAGTGTACCCGAATATTGTACGTATAGCGCATCAAATAATTGCCGAAGGGTTTTCAGAAAAGGTTATTCAACCAGGCATCACGACTACCGATGATATTGTTTGGTGGTATCGGGATAGAATTAGAGCCTTAGGGTTTACTACATGGTTTCATCCATCCGTTTCGATACAACGAAAAAATCCCGAATCATTCGAACATTTAAGAGCTTTTTCCGACCGGCCAGAACAACAAGTAGTGATACCGGGTGATTTACTTCATGTTGATTTTGGCATAACTTATTTACGCCTTAATACCGACACACAGCAACATGCTTATGTTTTAAAACAGGGCGAAAAACAAGTGCCTGATTATTTGAAATTGGCTTTTAAAAAAGGGAATCGTGTACAGGACATCCTAACAACTAATTTTAAAACGGGACGAACAGGCAATGAAATACTTAAAGCTACTTTAGACCAATGCAAAAAAGAAAACTTAAAAGGTGTTATCTATACCCACCCGATAGGTTACCATGGGCATGCCGCTGGACCAACTATTGGTCTTTGGGATCAGCAAGAAGGAGTTCCGGGAAAAGGTGATTACCCATTATATACCAACACGGCTTATTCTATTGAACTTAATGTAGGTGTATTTATTGAAGAATGGGACAAGGAAATTCGTATTATGTTGGAGGAAGATGCTTTTTTTGATGGCGAATCCGTTCAATACTTCGATGGTAGGCAAATGGAAATAATGCCCATTCCAAGATCACTCTTTCCTAATGAGTAGTAACTATGTTTGGTGCTGAAATAAGTTCAGAATAGCTTTAAAAGTGTTACTTTACACTTTCTCCTTGGAGAAAGTAGGTATGTTTGAGTATTTTTTATGAATAACTTAGTAGTAGCCTTGAATTAAGTTATTCTTGTTCGAATTATGTCCTATGAAAAGGTTTCAGGGTTTTACAACCCTGAATAACTAAAAAAAATAGAATTTCTCAATAAAGAAATCCGAAACCTTTATATAAATTTAAAAAAATACACACTTAATTAATAATAAGACGATGCCCTTTCGGACATCACTTATCAATAATATGAATTCTCGTTGGGTAGATTCAACTACTAAGTGTACCTTTTTGAATCTAATATATATATATATATTAATTGTTGCTGATTTGATCCACTTCCACTAAGTCGATTATTTTCTCATTCTCATCATCTACTCTGTTAAGTAACTTAATTTCAAGCGTGCCTGATATATGTACATCAAGCTTCCCTTCTTTAGCTTGAATAATAATTTTTTCTAGTTCATTCTTTTTATCATATAAATCTGCGACTTTAATATCAATTAACTCTCCGTCAATTGTGTGGTTTCTTTCCCAATGGGATAAGTGTTGAATTTTACAAAAATTAACTTGCTCGCCAATTAAACAGGAAATTACACCCTTTGCATCAATAGGGTTAAACTTATCATTAATAATTCGCACTGATTTAATTTGATTTTGTGATCTCATAACTTATTTGATTTAGAGTTGTTAGGTGATTTTTAAATATTTTTTTATTTATAAGCCAAATGTGCGGATATTTATTCATATATTTAAATATATGTTTTTAATGAAATGCATAAATAAAATTTATGAACTATACATTACATCAGCTTAAGATTTTTCTTGAAGTGGTAAAACAGCAAAGTATTACCAAAGCTGCTGAAGAAATGCACATGACACAACCAGCTCTTTCAATTCAACTAAAGAACTTTCAGCTACAGTTTGATATCCCTCTTACAGAGATAATTGGTAAAAAACTATATATAACGGATTTTGGTAAGTCCATCGCTGAAGTTGCAAATGATATTCTTAACGAGGCAGACGCATTATTGTATAAGACTAAAGAGTATAGAGGCTTATTCACAGGTAAGTTAAGAATATCTTCAGCATCTACAGGGAAATATATAACCCCCTATTTTTTAAGTGGATTTCTGAAAAAATATTCAGGGATTGATTTGATTATGGATGTCTCCAATAAAAATGCAGTTGTAAAGAATTTAAAGGAAAATTTAATTGACTTTGCATTGGTCTCAGTATTGCCTACTGACCTAGAGGTTAGTGAAGAACTATTGCTTGAGAACAAATTATTCTTGGTTAGTAATAAAAAAACAAAAAAGAAGGAGAACTCATTGATTTACCGTGAATCTGGTTCAGCAACA
This sequence comes from Cyclobacteriaceae bacterium, assembly GCA_029881895.1. GTDB lineage: Bacteria > Bacteroidota > Bacteroidia > Cytophagales > Cyclobacteriaceae > JAOUKH01. The sequence goes on from JAOULS010000064.1 coordinate 8,031, forward strand.
CGTATAGCAATGGACGACTATTTTAATAATGCTACTAAACGGAAAAACATTATGTTAACTTCCAATGAAGCAGTAAAACAAGCTGTAATAGCTGGTTTAGGAAATTCAATTTTACCTCTTATTGGGATTAAAAATGAACTATCCAATAAAGCATTGCATATCCTACCTTCTAAAGGATTGCCAATTATAACCACTTGGAGGTTAATATGGCTAAAGAATAAAAAACTATCTCCGATAGCCAAAGCGTACTTAAATTATGTTAAAGATCAAAAGAAAGAGATAATTTCAAAAAATTTTCAGTGGTACGAAGATTTTCCAAAATAAAAAACATTGTGAACAACTACTAAACATATATTGTTCGCATTATAAATGTGTTAATATGACTTATTTAGTAATAAATTTTTTTAGCAATACCAGTTAAGCCAGTCTCAACCAATCATCGTTTTTCTAAGTTTAAAACTTAAAGGAATCAGACACTTTTCTTGAGTTATGCCCTTAAATGTTTTTCGTCCATAACTCATTAATTCATTGTTCTTTTGAGTCTCATTACGAAACCTATTGCATATTTCTGGTTAAAGCCTATTCCTGTTTCCAAAAGGCAATGCCCCCCGCTTGTTTTCCAAGAAATGCAGTAGCCACAATTTGCAATGTTTCTAGATTAATAACATCCATTCTTCCTTTATCATCTCCTTTTCCCTCAATTGAGATAAATGCAAATTTGCTGTCCGTAGAAACGGCTACACCATGTGCTACCTTATTCGTGTTTGGTATTCTTGCCAACTCAACACCTTTTTTAACATCCCAAATACCAGTAGCCCCATCGGTTTTATAAGTAACAATTAATTTTTTGCCATCAGGAGTAATGTCAATATTGTATGGTCCTTTACCACCATCCCATTTTCGGGTTACTTTCCACGTTTTTAAATCAACTTCTAACACTTGCCCCATACCATTCGCTGCAATATATGCCTTCCCGTTATTGGGGTGGGGTGTCACCCAAGTGGGCTTCACTTTCGAGTGTTTCATCTCTTTAGCACTAGTATGTTTCATCTTTGAGTGATCCATGGCCTCATGATCCATTGATTTATGCTCTGAAGTGGGCGTAGTATGTCCCATAGCAGCATGATCCATGCCCATGTCAGCAGCAGACTTATCTAAATCCAATTTCCGACTCACTTTTAAAGAAACGGCATCAATTTCAAATAGCTCTCCCGACATCATCCCTACAGAATATTGATATAACCCATCTGGGGAAATTCTAGAGCCATGTGGCATCACACCAGTGGTTACTTTCGTTAATTCAACCATTAATTCAGGATCAACAACCGAAACCGAACTTGGAATCATGTCGCCATGAAGATTGAAATTGACACAATACAAAAGACCTGTTGCTGTAGAAATTTGCATGGAAGCAGGAAATAGTCCTAATTGAATTTTATTTATAAACTCATCAGACCCCGTTTTAAATTTATACAAAAACCCATAAGGGTTACCATGTGCTAATGATAAATACCAATATTTTCCTGATGGGTCAACGGTAATGCCATGCGGCCCTTCTATTTCGGCAGGCCACACACCTACAGGTATCGTTTTGATCGTGGTTGCTTTTTCTCCATCAAATTTTACTAGTGCTACCTCATCTTCCGATTCAGCGGTAACATAGATGTAGTAATTTTGAGCAGCTACAGTATACGCACAAATTGTAATAACAAGTGATATCAATAATCTCTTCATGTTGTTCATTTTATTTAATTTCTACTTTCGTTGGGTCAGGCTTGGCGGGTGCTACTTTAGCAGACCACAATCCACTATTCCAATCCGAATAAAAAACATGCCCTTTATGTAATTGAGCACCCCAAGTAAATGGTGCGTTTTTCACATATCCATTGGGGTCTTCGGGAACAATCCATGCTATTTCTCTTCCTTGTTTGTATAAGTCGCCCATTAATTCACCACTAAGATCAACAACTCTTACGCCACCATTGTAAAAGGCGGCATATAGTGTTTCGCCATCAACCCAATAATTATGTGACCCCATCATAGGGATTTCAAAGCTTGCCACTTCTTCGGGGTTTTCTAAATCAGTAAAATCAATAAAGTGCAAAAAACCTGCTGCTCTTCCTGGCTTGTCTCCATCGGGATCAAGACCATAAGGAAACTTTTCATCCCCACCAATCACATAAAATTTACCCGTAGGGCTATGAAAAGGGAATGAAGCGTGATTAGCCCCACTTGGATACGCATAGCTGGCAAAACGTACAGGCTTCTGATGTGTGCCGCCAGCAATTCCGTTGCCAACATCAACCAATTGTATCCCATCTGTCCAATTCGAAGAGTAAGCTATTCCGTTTTCTATCCATACATCATGAATAGAATGTCCTACTGTTTCGAGTTCAAATTCCCCTACTATATGTGGTTTTAGTGGATCATTAATGTCTACCATATAATATTTTCTTCCAGCCGACAATGCATATACAATTCCCTTATCTATAAAAACATTATGCACTCCTCCAGTTAGATTTTCTGTGAAAGTAGAAATAACACTCACATTTTTAGGATCTTTCACATCTAATATTACAATGCCATTCTTCCTATTCGAAGCACCCTCTCTACTGATCACGCAAATTGTGCCATCTTTAGAAACCTTCACGTCATTTACCGTTCTAGCATCAACTTTAATACTATCAATTTTATATACATTAGAAGGGTCTGTTACATCCCAAAAATAGGCAGTACCATCGGCACCCCATGTGCCCGTCACCGCATAATCACGCCCATCTACGCCTTCCCAAATCCAAAAATCTGAGGTGTGCTTATTGCTTACCGAACCATGACCTACTACTTCAATTTTTCTTGATACATTCCGTGGAGTGATTTTTACTGTTTTTTGAGCTGCGAATTGACCAGATTTCACCATAATGGTATACATCCCAGGGATATCAGCTACAAACCTACCATCTTGCTTTATTAGGCCCGAAGCAGAATATTCGATATTGTCAGATACTCCAACAAATGAATAGTGAAGAGGGGCATTTTCAATAACATTCCCTTTTTTATCAAGTACACTTGTATTAAAATGAAAAACATCTCCCGTTCTTGCGGCAATAGCATCACTCGACAGTTGAATTCGTGAAATGGGGCTTTCAATCACATTAATGTTTACGGAACCTTTTATCCCCTCTGCTTCAGCCGAAATAGTTGCTTTGCCTACTCCTTCAGCAGTAAGATTTCCAAAAACGTCAAACGAAACAACACTAGGTTTATTTGTATGAAAGGAAACGTTAATGTCATTTCTTAAGAAGTTTAATTCATCAAACACGTTCACTTTTATTGGGATAGTTGTTCCTTCAAAAATTTGTGATGGAGATTCTTCTATTTCTACCCGTGCAATAGGTGGATGATTTATGAGTACATTTATCGTAGAACGAAGTCTACTCCCGTCTTCTCCTGGGCTAATTACAATCACACTATATTCGCCAGCCAGATGTGCCGTTATTAATCCTGTTGAGTCTGCTGATAACGCTCTTCTTTTAGTGGAATAATAAGCAAAAGACCTCCCCTCAGTAGTTTTTCCATTTTCATCAATTATTTGAGCCGTTAATTTTTGGCTTTGTCCAATGTTTAGGGTGAGTGTTGAAGGCGTTACTTTTAATTCTTGACTAAATCCTGTTGTTCCAAATGCTAGTATTGAAAACAATAATGCTACTATTTTACGCATAGTGTTGGTCTATTTATGTTATAAATGGAGTACAAGATAACGATTTCAGGACATCGTCCAATTATAATTCATCAAAACCACAAATTTATGATGAGTAGATATGATACACCGATGCTCATACAATAGTTGGTATTTTTAGGTCTAGTTGGTAACTTGTAGGAAATAGATAGAATGGCTTAGTATTATTGTAAACTTGAAATGTAATGAAAACTATCCTTGAATTATTTTTTCTACTTATCGTAGCATCGATAAGTAGTCAATCCATAGGTCAATCCATCAATGACAAAGAAGTATTAACAAATTTGGTAAATACTTTTCTTGATAAAGTAGATTCCAAAGAAATGCACGATCGATTTTGGGCCGAGGATCT
>JAOULS010000065.1 GCA_029881895.1 Cyclobacteriaceae bacterium
TGGATTCCTGCCTTCAATAGTGGCTGTTAATCCTGTTTCTGCTACTCCTTCTGTTGGTTCAATTCCGTAGGATCGTAATTGTTTAGCAACATATTTGGCTGTATTGTATTCCTGATAAGAAAGTTCAGGATTTGCATGTAAATAATGCCTGTTATTAATTATTTCCTCTGAAAAACTAGAGGCTAAATTTTTAATTTCCTGAAGTAAAGACATTATTCTCGATCTATTTTAAATTTCTTTAATACCAAAATAGCATTTGGAAATTCTTTTTTTAATAGAGCAAACGTTTTGTTTGCGTCAAGCGCACTATAATACTGACCTACATGCACTTTGAAATTTGGAGAGTCGTAAAATAATGAAGGCTGTTCGCCTAAAATAGAAGAAGCTTTCCCACGCCTAATTCTAGCAGTTTCACGATTATTTCCAGAATAAATTTGGATAGCATACCCATCAACATACCTTATTTGCTGACTAAGTATCGAAATACTATCCAAAAGAGCATTTAACGTGTCTGTAATATCATGCTGTGGATTGAAATTATTTAATGAAAATGCTTCTTCTTGTTGAATAGTTGTATCCTTTTGAGCGACTTCGTAGTGTGGTCTATAAGCTGAGATATCTTCGGAATAACTGGTGTTTGTAGTACTGCTACTCCCTGATTGTAAAGCGGGAGAACAGCCAATAAGTATTATTGGAAGATAATAGTATAATATGGTTTTTAACACTTTCATTCTTCAATTAGCACACACTTATTATTTTCTATGTCTTGTTCAACAGTTTTATATTTTACCCCTTTTTTAATTGAGCCATCAGCATATTGTACATTTACCTTTTCATTTCTTCCAGCTACCTTTTGAGATGTTATTGGAGCTGTTTTTTCTACAGGAGGTCTACTACCTTGTGGTGCACTTGCTCCACTTAATATGGACTTAGACTCTGCTTTTTGCTCATTCAGTTTATGGCGAGAACGTTGTTGAGAATGTGCTTCCTGAATGTCTTCTGGTTGCTCAACTGGTAAATCTGCTTTCATTAGAAAGCTAACAGTATCCTCATTCACTTTAGCAATAAATTGTTTGAATAGCTCAAACCCCTCAAATTTATAAATTAATAATGGGTCTTTTTGTTCATAAACAGCGTTCTGAACGGATTGTTTTAAATCGTCCATTTCACGTAAATGTTCTTTCCAAAGCTGATCGATAATGGCAAGCGTTATCATCTTTTCCATTGATTTTATCAACTCACCATTTTTAGAATCAACACATTTTTTCAAGTTGGCAGCTACTCCAATTTGTTTTTTGCCATCAGTAAAAGGCACTAAAATATTTTCGACTGTTGCACCCCGGTTGGCGTGTACGTTCTTAATTACTGGGAATGCTTTTTCAGCAACCGACTGATTTTTTTTCTTATAATTTTCAAACGAAGTATTATAGAGTTTTTCAGAAAGGACTTCTTCTGAAATGTTAGCAAACTCCTCTTTACTAATTTCGAAGTCTAAGGCAAGTGTGCCTAATACGGTTAGCTTAAAACTTTCGTAATTATCAACTCCTTTTGTATTGATGATAATGTCCTCACAAGTATCATAAACCATATTCATGATATCTAATTCCAGGCGTTCACCATAAAGAGCGTTTCTTCTTCGTTTATATATTACCTCTCTTTGTGAGTTCATCACGTCATCATACTCCAGTAATCGTTTCCGTGTTCCGAAGTTGTTCTCCTCTACTTTACGTTGTGCTCTTTCTATCGATTTCGTCACCATGGAATGTGAAATCACCTCGCCTTCCTGTAAACCTAATCTGTCCATCACTTTGGCAATACGATCAGGCATAAACATACGCATTAGATTATCTTCGAGTGACACAAAGAATTGTGATGATCCAGGATCTCCCTGACGTCCAGAACGACCTCTTAATTGTCTATCTACACGTCTAGATTCGTGACGTTCCGTACCAATTATAGCTAAACCGCCTGCTGCTTTTGACTCATCAGTAAGTTTAATATCAGTACCACGCCCTGCCATATTAGTAGCAATAGTTACTGTTCCTGGTTTACCTGCTTCGGCAACAATGTCTGCTTCACGTTGATGTTGTTTTGCATTTAATACCTGATGATTAATTTTACGCATATGGAGCATTTTGCTCAACAACTCCGAAATTTCCACAGAAGTAGTACCCACCAAAACAGGGCGTCTTTTTTCAGTTAATGCTACAATTTCTTCAACAACGGCATTAAACTTTTCACGAATGGTCTTAAATACTAAGTCATTTTGATCATCTCTGGAAATTGTTCTATTGGTAGGAATTTCCACAACATCTAACTTGTAAATCTCCCAAAATTCACCTGCTTCAGTTACGGCAGTACCCGTCATACCTGACAGCTTGTGGTACATCCGGAAATAATTCTGTAAAGTTACAGTAGCATAGGTTTGTGTAGCATCCTCAACCTTTACATTTTCTTTTGCTTCAATGGCTTGGTGCAATCCGTCAGAGTATCTTCTACCTTCCATTACACGACCAGTTTGTTCATCTACAATTTTAACCTTTCCATCTACAAGAATGTATTCGGTATCTTTTTCAAAAAGTGTATATGCTTTTAATAACTGGTTTACTGAGTGAATTCGTTGCGATTTTACAGAATAGTCTCGGATGACCTCATCTTTAATTTTTAGTTTTTCTTCATCGCTTAAAGAGTCATCTTTTTCTAATTTAGCAACTGAGTCACCTATATCTGGAAGAATAAAGAAGTTTTGATCTTCTCCTTCTCCAGTTATTAAATCAATTCCTTTTTCAGTAAGGTCAATGCTATTGTTTTTTTCATCAATAGTAAAATATAGAGGCTCATCAGCCTCTGGCATCATCTTTTGATTGTCTTGCAAATAGAAATTTTCTGTCTTTTGCAGAATTTGTCTAATACCAGATTCGCTTAAAAATTTTATTAGAGTTTTTTGTTTTGGCAAACTGCGGTAAGCTCTAAATAGTGCTGTACCTCCTTCTTTATCATCACCTTCTTTAATAAGTTTTTTAGCTTCTAATAAAAACTGAGAACTTACTTTCTTTTGTGCTTCTACTAATTTGGCTATTCGAGGTTTTAGTTCATAGAACTCATGTTCATCTCCTTTTGGTATAGGCCCTGAAATAATCAGTGGTGTTCGGGCTTCATCAATTAAAACAGAATCTACTTCATCCACCATTGCATAATGGTGTTTACGTTGAACTAAATCTTCAGGGGAGCGAGACATGTTGTCGCGCAGGTAGTCAAATCCAAATTCATTATTTGTACCGTAAGTAATATCGGCATTGTAAGCTTCTCTTCTGGCATCTGAATTAGGCTCGTGTCTATCAATACAATCTATAGTCAGTCCATGAAACTGAAATAATGGTGCCATCCATTCCGAATCACGTGTAGCTAGATAATTGTTTACTGTTACTACATGTACACCACGTTTAGCTAATGCATTGAGAAAAGCAGGCAATGTAGCTACTAGTGTTTTACCTTCACCAGTTGCCATTTCAGCAATTTTCCCTTGATGCAGAACAATACCGCCAATAAGTTGCACATCGTAATGCAACATGTTCCAAGTGGTCATAGCTCCTGCAGCTTCCCAACTATTTTTCCAATATGCTTTTTCTCCTCTTATTTCAACATTTTCATATTTAGAAGCAAATTGTTTGTCAAGCATTGTTGCCTCTACTTCTATTTCTTCATTGTCTTTAAACCTTTGTGCAGTTTCTTTCACAATAGCAAAAGCGACTGGAAGAACATCCATTAATACTTTTTCTAATTCTTCATTTCGATTTTCTTCAAGTTTATCGATCTGTCCAAAAACATCTTCCTTTTCATGGATGTTCAAGTCAGGATTATCTTCAACACGTTGATGTAAAGTAGCTATCTCTTCATCTATACTTTTTAGGGCAGCATTAATTTGTCCTTGTACTTCAAGCGTTTTATTTCTAAGTTCATCGTTGTTGAGTGAGTTTAGTAGAGCAAACTCATCATTAATTTGCTTTACAAGTGGCATCATCAATTTGATGTCCTTCTCCGATTTAGTACCAAATATTTTGGCAATGTACTTTAACATATCTTAAAATTGATTTCTCTTCGAAAACGAAACGTAAACTTAACTCGATTTTTCATAAAAAATGCACTGTACACTATATTTCTACTTCTCCTTCAAACACCTTTTTTGCTGGTCCTGAAAGTACAATGTTATCGAAAACATCATCTTCTTTTTTTGAATAAGTAACTTTTAACTTTCCCCCGAGTGTGATTATGTCAACTTCATTTCCTACACCTTTAAAACTTGCAGCTAAAGCTGAAGCAGTAACTCCAGTACCACATGAAAGCGTTTCATTTTCAACCCCTCTTTCATAGGTTTTTACATAAATTTCATTTTCGTTTTTTATTTGAATGAAATTTACATTTACCCCTTCTTTATGAAATAATCCTCCATAACGAATTTTTCTACCTTCCTCAACAACTTTAAAGTTATCAATTTTTGACACAAATTGTGTGTAGTGCGGTGACCCAGTGTCAAGAAACATGCCATCTGCCATGTGAGTGACATTTTGAACACTATGCATATCAAGGTTTACAATTTCACCTTCAATTGAAGCATGATGAATGCCATCAAAAGCCATAAAAGTAGTTTCTTGATCTATTATATCTAGAGCTTTGCAATAATTAACAGCACATCGGCTTCCGTTTCCACATAAACTTTTACTACCATCAGGATTATAGAAAACCATTGTAAAATCTGATTCATCACTAGGTTCAATTAGAATCAACCCGTCTGAACCTATGCCAAATTTTCGATCACATAATTTTTTAACAAGATCAATATTTTTGGAAGGGAAGATGCCTTCGCGATTGTCGATCATGATGAAATCATTACCAGTAGCTTGATATTTATGAAATTTAATTTTTGGCATAGTGATTCATGCATTTTTCAAGAAGCAAAATAAATCTATTTTACTTCTTCATAATCAATGTAGTCTCCTCCTTTGAAGGAATCTTTTTTGTTTTTACTTGGGACATGATCGATATGGACATTACCATCGGGAGGCTTTTGTCGGGTATTTCGGTTATTTGCATGTTGCTGACGAGTTTGCACACCTCCAAAAAATAGACGCATAAAAAAACCTCCTACTCGAAAAAGAAAGAAAAAGAATGCAAAAATAATTAACAATACTTTAAACATAATATGGCGTTTTATTAATATCTAACGACTTAGGTATAGATTTCGTTCAGCGAATATTTTTAAAAAGTAATCATCCATTAAATCATCAATAAAATAAATGGCTTCTCCAGTCGATTTCATTTCAGGGCCTAGCTCTTTATTTACGTTAGGAAATTTGTTAAACGAAAATACTGGGACTTTAATTGCATATCCTTTTTTTGTAGGATTGAAATTAAAGTCAGTTACTTTATTTTCCCTTAACATTACTTTAGTTGCATAGTTTACATAAGGCTCATCATATGCTTTACAAATGAAAGGTACGGTTCGTGATGCCCTAGGATTGGCTTCAATGATGTATACTTTATCATTTTTAATTGCAAACTGGATATTAATAAGCCCTACGGTATTTAATGCCAAAGCAATTTTTTTAGTGTAGGCTTCAATTTGTCGAATCACAAAATCTCCCAAGTTATAGGGGGGGAGTACAGCATAAGAATCACCAGAATGGATGCCAGCAGGTTCGATATGTTGCATAATTCCGATGATATGCACATTTTCCCCATCACAAATAGCATCAGCTTCTGCTTCAATTGCACCATCTAGAAAATGGTCTAGTAACACCTTATTACCAGGTATTTTTCGTAAAATATCAATGATATGTGTTTCCAGCTCTTCTTCATTGATCACGATTTTCATGCTTTGCCCCCCGAGAACATAAGATGGACGAACTAAAAGTGGAAATCCAATATCCTTACAAAGTTCCAATGCTGTTTCGGCATCTTCAGCAACACCAAATTCAGGATAAGGAATATTGTTTTCTTGAAGTAAAGTGGAAAAACTCCCTCTGTCTTCTGCTAAATCCAACGACTTATAATCGGTTCCTATAATTTTAATACCGTATCGTTCGAGCTTTTCTGCTAGTTTTAACGCAGTTTGACCTCCAAGTTGAACAATTACTCCTTCAGGTTTCTCATGAAGGATAATTTCATAAATGTGTTCCCAAAACACGGGTTCGAAGTATAGTTTGTCAGCAATATCAAAATCTGTAGAAACGGTTTCAGGATTACAGTTAATCATGATGGTTTCATAACCACATTGTTTAGCTGCTAACACACCGTGTACACAGCAGTAGTCAAATTCTATTCCCTGTCCGATACGGTTAGGACCAGCACCAAGTACCACAATTTTTTTCTTATCCGAAACATCAGATTCGTTCTCTTCATCAAACGAAGAATAATAATAAGGCGTTTTTGCTTCAAATTCAGCAGCACAGGTATCTACTAATTTGTAAACCCGTTTGATGCCCAATTCTTGTCGTTTGTTGTACACTTCGCTTTCTAGACATTGAAATAGGTGTGCCAATTGTCGATCGGCATAACCTTTTTCTTTTGCTTTACGAAACAATGAGGTTGGAATGCTATTAAGATCATATTGTTGTACTTCTTTTTCTAGCAATATTAATTCCTCGATTTGGTATAAAAACCATTTGTCGATTTTAGTGATTGACTGTACTTTCTTCATTGAGATGCCCAGTTTCAAAGCATCATAAATATGAAAAAGCCTATCCCAACTAGGATTAGCTAAACTGTGTAATATTTTTTCTTGGTTGGTAATTTCTTTACCATCTGCACCTAAGCCATTACGTTTAATCTCTAACGACTGACATGCTTTTTGTAGAGCTTCTTGAAAATTTCTACCAATACCCATCACTTCTCCTACGGATTTCATTTGTAACCCGAGGCTTCTATCTGCTCCTTGAAATTTATCAAAATTCCAACGTGGTATTTTCACTATCACATAGTCGATGGCTGGCTCGAAAAAGGCAGAAGTATTTCCTGTAATTGCATTTTGCAGTTCGTCTAAGTTGTAGCCTATAGCCAATTTAGCAGCAATTTTAGCAATGGGGTATCCAGTAGCTTTTGAAGCTAGGGCGGATGATCTAGAAACCCTTGGATTAATTTCAATACCAATTATATCATCTGTAGTTGGGCTTACTGAAAATTGAACATTACACCCACCAGCGAACTCACCAATGCCATTCATCATTTTGATGGCGAGATTACGCATTTCTTGATATATAGTATCAGGTAATGTCATAGCAGGGGCTACTGTTATTGAATCACCAGTATGAATACCCATAGGATCAAAATTTTCTATGGAACAAATGATGATTACATTCCCGATATTGTCTCTTAATAATTCAAGTTCATACTCTTTCCAACCTAAAATACTTTTTTCGATTAGCACTTCGTGAATAGGGGATGCATGTAACCCTGCATTTAAGGCTTTGTCAAATTCTTCAGGTGTATTTACAAAACCACCACCATAACCCCCTAAAGTATAGGACGGTCTTATTACCAGTGGAAAGCCTATTTCCTGAGCGATTTCTTTTCCTTGTAAAAACGAAGTTGCTGTTTCTCCTTGACAAACACCTACGCCTAATTCATTCATTTTCAACCTAAATTTCTCTCGATCTTCAGTTGTTTCAATGGCTTCAATATTTACGCCAATCATCTCTACACCATAATGATCCCAAATACCAGCTTTATGGCAGTCAATAGCAAGGTTTAGTGCAGTTTGTCCTCCAACAGTTGGCAATACTGCATCAATGTTATGTTTTTCAAGAATTTCACGAATTGATTTTTTTTCCAATGGTAAAAGATATACGTGATCAGCAGTCACATTATCTGTCATAATAGTGGCTGGATTGGAGTTGATTAACGTAACTTCGATACCTTCTTCACGTAGAGAACGGGATGCTTGTGAACCTGAATAATCAAACTCACAAGCTTGACCTATAATAATTGGACCACTACCTATGATTAATACGGAGCGAATACTTCTGTTTCTTGGCATTGAATGGACTAATAAGAGTTTACCTTTGGTTAAATTGGTGCAAAGTTATACGAAAATGGAGAGAAAAAAAATGGAATAGAAAGTTGAATGTAGTGGGACAAATTTATTTTTTGATTTGCATAAATATTCTATTACCTGAAATGCTTTATGTTTGATCCTTCGTAATCAATAATCAAACAATTTCTTTGTATTGCATTTTATGAAGTTGTGCATAATGGCCATCATTTTCAAGAAGGAAATCATGTGTACCTTCTTCTTTGATTTCTCCCTTGTCCAAAACAATAATCTTATTCGATTTTTTGATGGTAGAAAGCCTATGAGCAATAACAATTGCAGTTCGACCTTTCATCATTTTTTCTATAGCATTCTGTATTAATTCCTCTGTTTCTGTGTCTACTGATGAGGTAGCCTCATCCAACACAATGATTTTTGGATTATGTACCATAGTACGAACGAACGAAATTAATTGTCGCTGACCTACAGATAAGGTAGCACCTCTCTCCATTACGTTGTAGTCCAACCCTCCGGGTAATTTTTCTATGAATTTCCAAGCATCAACTAATTTGGCAGCCTCAATGATTTGCTTTTCAGTGATATCAGAATTTCCTAGTGTGATGTTGTATCGAATAGTGTTGGAAAATAAAAACACATCTTGAAGAACAACCCCGATGTGCGTTCTCAAATTATCTAAATCAATATCATCTATTTTGACTTTATCAACCGAAATTTCTCCTCTATTAATTTCATAAAAACGATTTAGAAGATTAATGATGGAAGACTTTCCTGCTCCAGTAGCCCCGACAAGCGCAAGTGTTTCTCCAGATTTCACACTAAAAGAGATTCCTTTTAACACATAATCTTTATCGTTGTAAGCAAACCATACATTATCGAATTTCACATCTCCTTTAATATTTTTTAATTTATAAGAACCTTGGTTTACGATATGTTCATCATTATCTAAAAGCTTTAATATTCTAGAAGTACTCACAATACCTAATTGCAATGTGTTAAATCGATCGGCTATCATTCTTATAGGTCTGAAAAACATTTGAATGTACATGATGAAAGCAATAAGCATCCCTAATGTAATTCCAGTTTCGTTTTCATTCAAAACCCCGTTTGCACCATACCAAATAAGTAACCCCAGACCAGAAGCACTAAAAATTTCTGCAACAGGAAAATATATTGAGTAGTATTTTACTGTTTTTATATTAGCTTTTTTATGTTCCTCATTAATGGTTTTAAATTTTTCATACTCTTGTTTTTCGCTACCGAATATCTGTACAATACTCATTCCGGTGATGTGCTCTTGCACAAATGTATTTAAGTTGGATACGGCATTTCTAACTTCGTTAAATGCTACTTTAATTTTTTCTTTAAAAACATAAGTACTAATAAGGAATAGAGGTAACATAGAAAGGCTAACAAGCGTTAACCTCCAATCTGTATAAAACATTATTCCTAATATAAACACTAATTGAAGTACATCAGCTATCATGGCTGCAAGACCTTGGCTAAAAACTTCAGAAAGTGTTTCTACATCAGATACTGTACGAGTTACGAGCTGCCCAATTGGAGTATTATCATAAAACTTGAGTCGTAACTTGAGTAAATGACTGTAAAGCTTCACCCTAATGTCTTTAATTACGTACTGACCTACCCATCCTGATATGTAAGTGTGATAATATTGGATGATAGCTTGTAATATTAATAGAACAATAAGTATCACTATCATATTTAGTAACCCTTGGTAGTTATTTGTTGCTACATCATTATCCAAAGTATATTGAATCAAGTAAGGGCGAATAGGAGCGATTGCTGCTAGCGCAAGTGTTAATAATATTAAAACAGAAAAACGTAGCTTGTAGGGTTTTACAAACGAAATTAGTCGCTTTAGGATTTTAAAATCAAGAATTTGTCCGCTATTAGTTTTTTCTTTTTCCAAATTATTTGTTTTCAATAATAGTTTTTAAACTGTTTCGGATTTGTACTAAATCTAGTGATCCAAATTTTTCGTAAATTACAATTTTGCTATAATCAGTTGTGTTTTTAATTTCAAAAGTTGTGAAAAGCTTTCCATAAATCACAAGACCTAAGATGATATCAATTTTAGCATTTTGCATAACTTTTAATTTTTGCTGACCCGTTGAAGTCAGTTTTATCTCTAATAAAGATGAATTAATACCATAATAAATGTCGGATATTTCTTTAAAATCATAACATGAAATTATTGGTGCATTACCAACACAATAGGTTTTATTATAATTTAATTCAGATAAAATATTTGAACAATTTATTACATCATTACTTAGAAAATAAATACCTGAATTAAGTCGTTGAGCACAAATTTCATTGCAAAGAGAAATAGAAAATATTACAATAAAAATGAATACTACTTTTTTCATTTGAATATATCTTTCGGATAAGAAACGGTTGTTAAAAACAACCCTTCAGGAGGAGCTGCCCTACCTGCTTTTGTTCTGTCCTTACTAGCTATGATCTCTGCAAAATCGGCAATCGTTATTTTTTTCAGCCCTACTTCTATAAGTGTTCCCACTATAGCTCTTACCATTCCTCTCAAAAAACGATTAGCAGTAATATTAAAAATTAAAATATCATTTTCTTTTTTCCATTCTGCATTAGTAATGTTGCACCTAAAGTGATTTACTTCCGTTTTAATTTTACTAAAACATTCAAAATCCTGCTCACTATGAGTAAGTAACGTAGCTGCCTGATTCATGACTGGTATATCAAGAGGTTTATTATAATAATAACTCTCATCTTTAAGAAAAGGGTTCTTTTTTGTGTTGATACGATATTCATATGTACGAGAAATAGCATCAAATCGAGAATGTGACTCCTTGTTTACTTCACAAATTGAGTTAATAGCAATATCGAAAGGCAACATAGAATTCATTTTAAATTGTAAATCTTCCAAAGACCATGTCGAATCAATATCAGCGTGAAAAAACTGCTGTTCACAATGTACACCCGTGTCGGTTCTACCACTTCCAGTTATGTTTATGTCTTGCTGACAAATGGTAGATATAACTTTGTTTATTTCTCCTTGTACAGTCACTGCATTTTGCTGAATCTGCCAACCATGATAGTTTGTGCCTTTATAGGCAACTTCAAAAAATAGGCGCATCACAACAAAGTTAGTACGTCAGGCAATTTATTGATTGTTTCATATTCTGCTTCATGAAGATCATGTGTATCAACCGTTTCATGTTGCCAAGTGATATCGTAGGGTATATACACGGCCTTACTTCCTATTTTTGTTACAGGCAGTATATCTGATCGAAGGGAGTTTCCAATCATTAGAAATTCAGAAGAATCAATATCAAGGTGTTTGATGAGTTTTAAATAATCTGCCTCATGCTTATTGCTCATTACTTCTACATGGTGGAAATAACGCGTGATACCTGATTTTTCCAACTTTCTTTCTTGGTCTAGAAGATCACCTTTTGTGACCAAAATAAGTCGATATTTATGTTGTAAACCTTTTAACGTGTCCTCCACACCATCAAATAATTCTACAGGTTTATTAAGCATTTCTTTACCAATATCTACGATTTGATCAATGATGACATTATTTAAATGCTCTTTCATTATTTGAGAGGCGGTTTCAATCATTGAAAGCACAAATCCTTTAATACCAAACCCATAAATATCGAGGGTATTCATTTCATTGTCATATAATAAAGCCATGGTCTTATCTTCGGTAAGATATGAATTCATTAATTCACAGAATTTTTTCTCCCCTTCTCGAAAGTAATTTTCGTTAATCCAAAGAGTATCATCTGCATCAAAACCAACTACTTTTATAGACATAATTTTATAATTTTTCGAATATCATTGCTGCGCCTTGTCCAACACCAATGCACATTGTGGCCAAGCCATACCTTGCTTTTTCTTTCTTTTGCATTTCGTGAATAAGCGTGGCACTTATTCGTGTGCCACTTGCTCCAAGCGGATGACCAAT
>JAOULS010000295.1 GCA_029881895.1 Cyclobacteriaceae bacterium
GGCCTCCCTCTCGCTACTCTTTAAAGGCACTTTTATGATGCCTTTTTTTATTTACAAAATAATCCACATCGAATTCCTCTATACACATTTATCTCCTATCTTTGCTTATATAAAAATAAACCACAAGTATGTTAAACAATATCAACCCTACTTCTACTGCCTCTTGGGGAAAATTAGAATCTCATTATCAAGAAATAAAAGAAACTCATTTACGAGATTTATTTAAAAATGAGCCTTCTAGGTTTAATGATTTCCATGCTCAGTTTGAAGATATACTTGTTGACTATTCTAAAAACAGAATTACAAAAGAAACCCTCGGACATTTATTGGGTTTAGCAGATGAAATTGATCTAAAATCAGCCATTTCATCAATGTTCTCTGGCGAAAAAATAAACGCTACTGAAAATCGTTCCGTAATGCATGTTGCGCTTCGAAACAGAAGTAATACACCTATGTTTGTAAATGGTGAAAACGTAATGCCAAAAATAAATAAGGTCTTACAACAGATGAAAAATTTTTGTAATGAAATCCATTCTGGCGACTGGAAAGGATTTACAGGAAAACCAATAACAGACATTGTTAATATTGGTATTGGAGGTTCAGATTTAGGCCCCTATATGGTGACTGAAGCGCTCCGTCCTTACAAAAAAGAAAACATCACTTCTCACTTTGTGTCGAATGTAGATGCTACACATATTGCTGAAGCATTAAAAGACATAAATCCTGAGACTACTTTGTTTCTAATTGCATCAAAAACCTTCACTACTCAGGAAACCATGACCAATGCCTTTACTGCTCGAAATTGGTTTCTAGATGTCGCTCAAGAAAAAGACATAGCGAAACACTTTGTTGCATTGTCTACAAATGAAACTGCCGTAGTAGAATTTGGCATCGATAAACAAAATATGTTCCAATTCTGGGATTGGGTTGGTGGGCGATACTCTTTATGGTCTGCAATAGGACTTTCAATTGCATTAACTATTGGCTACGATCATTTTGAACAATTGCTTGATGGCGCACATGCCATAGACAATCACTTCAAAGACGAATCATTTGACAAAAACATACCTGTTCTCTTGGCATTAATAGGCGTTTGGTATACTAATTTTTTCGGAGCAGCTTCAGAGGCTATTCTACCTTACGATCAATATATGCATCGCTTTGCAGCCTATTTTCAACAAGGGAATATGGAAAGCAATGGCAAGTCAGTAGATCGAAATGGAAAGAAAATAAATTATGAAACTGGTCCCATCATTTGGGGGGAGCCAGGTACAAATGGACAACATGCTTTTTATCAGTTGATTCATCAAGGTACAAAATTAATTCCTTGCGACTTTTTAGCCCCTATTAATAGTCATAATGCTATTGGCGATCATCACTCAAAGCTACTTTCTAATTTTTTCGCTCAATCCGAAGCATTAATGAATGGAAAAACAGAAGATGAGGCCAAACGAGAGCTTGAAGAAAAAGGAATGAACAAAAGTGATATTGAAAGTCTACTTCCCTTTAAGGTGTTTGAGGGAAACATTCCTACCAATTCTATTTTATTTAAACAACTTTCACCACGAGCATTGGGGAGTTTAATCGCGATGTACGAGCATAAAATTTTTGTACAAGGCGTAATATGGAATATATTTAGTTTCGACCAATGGGGTGTTGAATTAGGAAAACAATTAGCAAACAACATCTTACCTGAACTCCAGAATAACAACGAAGTGGTTTCTCATGACAGTTCTACAAATGGATTGATTAATGCCTATAAAAAAATGAAATCCTAAAATAGAATATTCATAAATTGTTGTGTAAAATTCACACTATTTGATCCGCTATTTTTGGGGAGATAGTTTGTGAATTTTAGCAACTAACCCTGCGCCTGCTCAACTGTTGTTAGAAGTTTTTTTTATTTCATCAAAATAAAAACCACTGCCCTTTTTCAAATTCACGTTTATATATCTCCTCATCAAAACTATAATAACGAGCAGGCTTATGTGCTACTCCTTCTTCAAATTCCTCAAGGGGTGAAACAAATTTTTTGCCTTGGATTCTCTTTCTGAAATTTCGTTTATCCAATTCACTTCCTACAATAGACTCATACAGCCCTTGTAACTGTCGTAACGTAAATTTTTTAGGCAATAAGTTAAAAGCTACGATAGGTTCGTTACGGATTTTGTATTGAAGAATACTCCAAGCAGTATTAGCAATTTTATTATGGTCAAAAGCCAATTGTTTTTTTTGTTCAATCGGCTGCCATAGTACTTGTTCTGCAAAAGAATTTGGTTTTAGTTCAAAATCCTCAATCTTTATCAACGAAAAATAAGCTGTAGTAATTACTCGTTCTTCGGGTCGTTCACGAATAGTTGACAACCATTCAATATCTATTGGGTTACTTATTCGGTCTACATCACCAAATGTCCCAAACTGCTCTAAATATATATTATTTAAACCCGTTAAATCATTCAACACCCTCACAGCCGTTTCATCTAAGCTTTCACTTAAATCAAGTAAATCTCCTGGTAACGCAAATACCTCCTGACCTGCTTGTTTCCTTTTAATAAGTAAAACTCTAATCAACTCTCCGTCAAAACCAAAGACTACACAATCAACTGATAGATAAGGACTATAGATGGATTTTGTTTGTTCCATAAAACAAATATATAAAAACATCTTGACTTAGTGTATATATTACACTATCTTTGGATTTTTATATATCAAATATGGCAAATAAGATTAAGCGTATAGCAGTATTTACATCAGGGGGCGATGCACCAGGCATGAACGCAGCCCTTCGTGCAGTAGTGCGGGCAAGTATCTACTACAATATTGAGGTGTTTGGTATATATCGTGGCTATGAAGGGATGATTGAAGGTGATTTTGAACAACTAAACGTACGTTCTGTCGCTAATATTCTACAAAGAGGTGGCACAGTACTTAAATCGGCCAGAAGTGATGAATTTAGAACAAAAGAAGGTCGATTAATTGCCTATAATA
>JAOULS010000066.1 GCA_029881895.1 Cyclobacteriaceae bacterium
AAACTGATAATAAATTCAATTTAGTGTTTTTCTTTTAATATTCATGCATTTTTGAAAATTTGATATCAACTACTATTAACAATTGTTAAATATTAGTGCGTTTATAGTTGTTATACACCTTTATGTGCTACCAAATCCTTATAGATATCGTCATAAATAACGATATAATCCACCTCCAATATAGGTATGAAATATAATTTTATTTTTTAATAAAAATAAAGCTTTACTACTACATATTTGTAGTTTTGAAAATAAAAAATCAACTATATGTTTTCTAAATCTTGTCAATATGCGATTCAAGCAGTTCTTCACATTGGCCTAAAAGATAGGGGCAAGGCTCCTGTTAGTGTTAAGTCTATTTGTGAGGAGCAAAATATTCCAACCCATTTTTTGTCCAAAATTCTTCAATTATTAGTTAAGCAAAAAATTTTATCTTCCATTAAAGGTCCACATGGTGGCTTTATGCTTAGTAAATCAATTCATCAATTCAAATTGATTGAAATAGTAGAATTAATTGATGGTTCAGAAATATTTAACCAATGTGGCATAGGTCTCAAGCGGTGTTCTGACGAAACTCCTTGCCCTGTTCATCATGTTTTTAAAAAAGTAAAAAATCAAATTAAGTCAATATTAACAGATAAAACACTAGATCAACTTTGTAATGAAATACATGAAGGCAAAACAAATTTAATTTTATTCCCCAAAAACTAATACGTTCTCTACCCGCATTTTGAATGTCCACAATTTTTGCAATTCAGACAACCTTCCTCATATACTAACGATTCTTGATTACAATCAGGACAAGTATTATTTCTAGGCATTGTCCCATTAGGAATATACTTTGACAACACCCTTACTACTCCATTTTTCCAAGTATTTAAAGACTCATCATTTAAATGAAGGTTATTTATCAAATGCACCACTTTATCAATTGAGACTTCATGTCGGAGCATCGCAGATATCATTTTTGCATAGTTCCAATATTCTTTATCGAAAGCCCTTGATAAACCTCCAAGCGTTATTTCATACCCGTCTTTATCTAAATATTGCAAATCGTATTGATTTTTTCCCTCTACATTATGCTTTCTTACTTTTCCTTTTTCTACGTAAGAAGGTAACATAAATGCACCTTCCGCTTTTCCTGTAAATATCTCATAGGGTCTACCCTCCATTTTACCAATTACAGCAATCCACTTTTCATGATTATTATTAAAACGCATAATATCTACCTCTAAATATTTAGGTCTTTTAACTACAAATGGTTCTTTCTTTTTTTCTTTACTGTCATTTATCAATACACCATCCCTTGAACCATTTCGATATACCGTCACCCCTTTGCAGCCACTTTCCCATGCTTTAATATATATATCACCAATTAATTCTTCTTTAGTGTCTTCGGGAAGATTTACAGTGACACTAATAGAGTGATCCACCCATTTTTGAATAGCGCCTTGCATTTGCACCTTGCTAATCCAGTCCACATCATTAGCTGTAGCCTTATAATATGGTGAATGTGCAATTACTTTTTGGAGCTCTTCATCTGTCATTGTCTTCACATTCTCAAGTTTATACTGACTTGATTTCAACCACGTTTCAAAATGATGGTGAAAAACATTATATTCTTTCCATGAATCTCCAGACTTATCTACAAATGATGGTGTGGCACTTTTATCTTCAGGATTAATTTTTACTCTCCGTTTATAATTCACATTAAAAACAGGTTCAATTCCACTAGTCGTTTGTGTCATCATACTTGTCGTTCCTGTAGGAGCAATCGTTAGCATCGAAATATTTCTTCGTCCGTGTTTTTTCATGTCATTCATAAGTGACGGGCTTTCTTTAAAAATTCGATTCAAGAAAACACTATTTTGTTCCTTTTTGCGATTATATATTGGAAAAGCACCTCTCTCTTTTGCCAATTCAACAGAACCTTTATATACAGCAATCGCCAATGATTTATGTACTTCAACCGCATGGTCTATTGCTTTACTAGAACCATACCTTAACCCCATGGCTGCTATCATATCTCCTTCCGCAGTAATTCCTATTCCTTGTCTACGTCCCTCTACACACTTTTGTCTTATTTTATTCCACAACTTATATTCAGTTCTTTTAATTTCATATGCCTCAGGGTCTTTATCTATCTTATCAAGAATTCTATCAATTTTTTCAATTTCTAGATCAACAATATCGTCCATGATACGCTGTGCATATCCTGCATGCTTTTTAAATTTATTAAAATCAAATGTAGCTTTATTAGTAAATGGTGACTCTACGTAGCTAAATAGGTTTATAGCAAGTAAGCGACAACTGTCGTATGGGCATAAAGGAATTTCGCCACAGGGATTAGTAGATACTGTCTTAAAACCTTGATCAGCATAAGAATCTGCTACCGATTCATTAATAATTGTATCCCAAAACAACAAACCAGGCTCAGCAGATTTCCATGCATTATGAACAATCTTATTCCAAAGTTTTTTTGCATCTACTTTATTTTTTACAGAAGGATAAGCTGAGTCGACTGGAAATTGTACTTGAAATTCTTCTCCTCCTTTTACTGCATTCATGAAATTGTCGGTAATTTTAACCGAAACATTTGCGCCAGTTATTTTAGTTGAGTCTTTTTTAGCATCAATAAATTTTTCAATATCAGGATGTTTCACACTTAAACTCAACATTAAAGCTCCTCGTCTTCCTCCTTGTGCTACTTCTCTGGTTGAGTTAGAATAGCGTTCCATAAATGGAAGAATTCCCGTTGCACTTAATGCGCTATTTTGAACCTGAGCACCAGTAGGTCTTACCCCTGACAAATCATGACCTACTCCTCCTCTCCTTTTCATTAACTGCACTTGCTCCTCATCAATTTTCATTACCGCCCCATAAGAATCCGCATCCCCTTCATACCCCACCACAAAACAATTCGATAGTGATGCATATTGAAAATCGTTTCCAATACCAGTCATTGGCCCACCTTGTGGGATAAGATACTTAAACTTATCTAACAAATTGAAGACCTGTTCTTTACTTAAAGGGTTAGGGTATTTTTTTTCTATACGGGCAATTTCAGCACTTAACCTTAAGTGCATGTCTTTCGGAGATTTTTCATAAATCTTTCCACAAACATCTTTTAATGCATATTTATCTAACCATACTTTAGCGGCCAATTCATCACCATTAAAATACTCTGTTGAACATTGCATTGCCTCTTGCCTGTCTACTGGCATATGAGTTTTCTTGTCCACAATATCAGTTTGACTAAGTTTATTTATCAATTTTTTTCTATTTATAGCTTTTGGAACTGACTTTGAATGTGGCTTTTTTAAATGATTCTCTTCGACAATATCAAAAGGAATTTCTAGCAAGGTTGGTGTCATAATTATAGTTTAAAAAATGAACACTATATTAGGTATTTAAGACCTTTTTATCCATTATTATTTTAATAACTTATCCACACCTACAAACTTTACATTTAATTATATACTATTAACTATCAGTAACATAAGTAATTATAAAACATCCATTTTTTAAATTATTTTTTCTTCATACATGTTATGTTTATATACGTGATCGCATATTTCTGAATGAACTTATTCCAACTTATTATAGTTTGTATATTCTAAACCTTAAATTTGTGATCAAACAAAAGTAAATGAAAAGAGTAGTAGTTGGTTTGTCAGGTGGCGTAGATTCTAGTGTTACCGCATACTTGTTAAAAGAGCAAGGATATGATGTAATCGGTATGTTTATGAAAAACTGGCATGACGATTCGGTTACCATTAGTAACGAATGCCCTTGGCTAGAAGACAGTAATGATGCGATGATAGTAGCTGAAAAATTAGGAATTCCTTTTCAAGCTATAGATTTAAGTGCAGATTACAAAACTCGTATCGTTGACTATATGTTTGATGAATATCAGAAAGGAAGAACACCCAACCCTGATGTATTATGTAATCGAGAAATTAAATTTGATATTTTTTTAAATGCTGCCCTGCGCCTAAATGCTGACTATGTGGCAACTGGGCATTATTGTCAAAAAGAAGAAATCAATAAAGGAGAAGAAAATATATATCGACTACTTGCAGGAAAAGACAGCAACAAAGATCAAAGTTATTTTTTATGCCAACTTACCCAAGGTCAATTAAGTAAAGCATTATTTCCTATAGGGCATTTAACAAAGCCTGAAGTTCGTCAAATCGCAAAAAAAGCAGATTTAATAACAGCCGAAAAAAAAGATTCTCAAGGATTATGTTTTATTGGCAAAGTACGCCTTCCTGACTTCCTTCAGCAAAAACTAAAACAAAAAAAAGGGCGTGTAATTGAAATTAGTAATACGGCATCCAACTATGCTCATAATCCCATTGGGATTAGTACAAATGGAGGAGACACCGATTCACTTAAATCCATTACTTCTCCATTTACCTATTCTGAAAATGACGGAGAAGTAATTGGCGAACATAATGGTGCCCATTATTATACTATTGGTCAACGTAAAGGGTTAAACATTGGAGGTAAACCTCTTCCTTTATTTATTATTGATACAGACACGACAAATAACATTATCTATACTGGCCAAGGAGAAAACCATCCTGGCTTAATACGAAAAGGACTATTTGTTGAAAAATCAGACGTGCACTGGGTTAGAGATGATCTTGCTATTAAAAATGGAGAAGAAGTAAAGTATCTTGCACGGATTCGTTATCGACAAGAATTAGACAACGCCACCCTTTACATGCGTGAAGAAGGGCTTTATGTTATTTTCGACACCCCTCAAAAAGCCATTTCGGCAGGTCAGTTTGTAGCTTGGTACGATGACAATGAATTAATTGGATCAGGAGTTATATCAAACTAACTAATTCTATCCTCTATCTACCCATTTTCATATACTGAACTGTCAATTTCGCCATCTTCTCAGAAACATTTTCTTCACCCAAAATGGAAAAAAGTTCTTTATAATCCCTGAGTATTTTATCTCTTTTCTTTCCTTTAGTGATAGCCATAAGTTCTGCAGAAATATTTTCTACAGTCATATTTTCTTGAATAAATTCTTTCACCACTTCTTTGTCAACTATAAGGTTTACTAAAGATATATACTTCAATTTCACCAATAATTTGGCTATAAACATCGTTACAGGACTTGATTTATAAGGGACTACTTGTGGCACATTCCAAAGTGCTGTTTCTAAAGTTGCTGTACCAGAGGTAACTATAGCCGATGTAGAATTAGCCAAAAGGTTATACGTGTCTTCATGTACTAAAACCACGTTTGGTTCAGATGAAATCTCACTATAAATAGCGGCTTCAAAATTACGAATAGCAGCTACCACAAATAGAAAATCAGGGAATTGTTTTACAACTTGTCGCATCACAGGTAGCATATTGTTTAATTCTTGCCTTCTACTACCAGGCAAAAGCGCAATAATAGTACTATCTTCCTGTATCCCCCACTTTTGTTTAAACGCCTCATCAACTACATGTGCTTTTACAGCATCCATGACAGGATTACCAACATAATCCACTTCCCAATCATATTTTTTGAAAAACGTTTTTTCGAATGGCAAAATACAAAACATCCGATCAACATATCTCTTCAATTTCAGGGCTCTTGATTGATTCCATGCCCATACTTTAGGGGAAATATAGTAGAATACCTTAATGTTATTTTTTTTGCAAAATTTAGCTATCCTTAAATTGAATCCTCCAAAATCTACTAATACAACCACATCGGGATGATAGTGTACAATGTCTTCTTCACAAAGTTTGAGGTATTTTTTTATTTTAGAAAATTGCTTTAGAACTTCCAAGAAACCCATAACAGCAATTTCATTATAGTGTACCACTAAATCAGCTCCTGCTTCCTCCACATACTCTCCTCCCCAAGCTCTAACTTGAGCTTCTTTGTCCTCCTCTTTTAATGCCTTAATATAATTACCAGCATGAAGATCTCCAGACCTTTCTCCTGCGATGAGATAATATTTCAAAACAATTTAATTTCCAAAATATTCAACATAATTGCGAGGTGTTTCATATAATTTTAAACTATGCAATTCTCCATATTTACTTATTTCAGTAATTTTAGGAGCTAATATTTTCCAGAATTCCATAGCTAAAATTTCGGTACTAGCCATTTTGTCTTTCATAAAATCCACATCCATGTTAAGGTTTTTATGATCAACTTTATCTACTATTTGTGTACGAATAAGCGTACTTAGCTTTTTTAAGTCTACCACAAACCCAGTATCTGGATCTATTTCTCCTTTTACAGTTGTAATCAAATCAAAATTATGTCCATGCCAATTGGCATTCGCACAAGGACCAAATACTTCCTTGTTTTTATCTTCACTCCAATTAGGATTATACAACTTATGCGCTGCATTAAAATGTTCTTTTCTACTAATATAAATCATAACACTAAATAATTATATGCAAATGTACTCAACGAAAGGAACAAAAGAAATCATAAAGTTACTTCTAAGAATTTGAATTTTCTTTGTTAAAGTTTTCGAATCCATATATTTCGGAATTGCGTTTTGTTACCATGATCTTGAAGAGAAATAACATCATCTCCATGGGCTTTAGGGTAATTGTGCAAACCGATATACAATGTAAGTCCGTTTATAGTAACATTGTTTTGTACTAGTACACCATTATGAAGAACTGTTATTCTAGCAGGAGCATCCAACAATCCGTTCTTCTTGAAACGAGGGGCTGTATAAATCACATCATAGCTATTCCATTCCAAAGGACTTCTCATAGCATTCACCAAAGGGGCGTGATCTTTATATATACTTGCTGCCTGTCCATTTCTGTACGTACGATTATTATATGAATCTAATATTTGAAGTTCATATCGATTTTGAAAAAACACGCCACTATTCCCCCTTCCTTGTCCTACATCTATCACTTTATCTGGCGCACTAAATTCAAGATGCAATTGACAGTCGCCAAATTGCATTTTAGTTTGAATACCACCTGAACCAGGTACAACTTCCATATGATCGCTATTCACAATTTTCCATGGTGCAGGTTTTGAATTATCTTTTTGACTCACCCATTGATTAAGATTTTTACCATCAAAAAGGATAATGGCATCGGAAGGAGCATCTCCAATTTTTTCCGCTGGTGTTATTACTTCAACTTCAGGACTCCAAATTTCGGTCATTTCAGGTTTCATCTCCATTGGCGAAACTTCAGGTGGAGTATTAGGATAATTTTGCTGTGCTGAAGTATAGGTAATTGCACTCCACAGCATTGTAATGATTAAAAAAAATGATTTTGATTTCATAGAACTAACAATTAAAATAAATATGATTATGTAGTTGATGTACAATTGAAAGCGTGTTTGCCTGTTAATAAAAAATAATAACCAATGATAATGAAATAATCGTGAGGATTATATAAACAAGACAAAATAACATTACACATCCTATTAAAAAAATAACCTTCATTATAAACTACCTAGAAAATAAAACTACACAAACACCTAATAACTAATATAATTGCAGCATTGATGATATAAAAATGAGATATGTATAAACAGTATACCTGAATAATTAGAGGGTACTTATCAAAAATTGTTTGTAGATTTAGGTAAATTTGAATGAAAAAACATGAATAGAAAAGAAGCACTTAAAGTATTATCCGTATGTGCAACTGGGTTAGGAGTTGGTCTTCCTATAACTGGATTCTCAAGTCAAACGCACAAGTCTAAACATACTACATTAAAAGGGAATATCAACCACGCTGCCTGCCAATGGTGTTATGATAGTATTCCTCTCGAACAATTTTGTGAGCAAGCAAAAGACTTGGGATTAACAGGTATAGATTTATTAAGACCCAACCAATGGAGCGTGGCAGAAAAATACGGTTTAACGACATCAATGGCATACCCTGAAAAATCAAGTTTAACAGAAGGGTTTTGCAATTTAGAGGAACATGAATGGTTACAAAAATCGTACATTGACGCTATCCCTGCTGCTTCAGACGCTGGTCTGAAAAATATCATTTGTTTTTCGGGTAATCGCAAAGGTCAAACAGATGAAGTAGGACTTGAGAACTGCGCCATAGGACTAGATAAATTAGTAAAACAAGCAGAAAAATATAATATCACCCTAACCATGGAATTGCTTAACAGCAAAGTAGATCACAAAGATTACTTATGTGACAATTCAAAATGGGGAGTTGCACTATGCGAAAAAATAGGTTCTCCTAATTTTAAATTACTATACGACATTTATCACATGCAAATAATGGAAGGTGACGTAATTGCTACCATCAGAAAAAATAATAAATATTACGGACACTATCACACAGGGGGAGTACCCGGCAGGCATGAAATTAATGACAGCCAAGAACTCAATTACCCTGCTATTATGAAAGCAATACTAGAAACTGGGTTTGATGGGTTTGTAGCACAAGAATTTATTCCAACGAGAGAAGATAAAATGGAGTCATTGAAAGAAGGAGTATTGATTTGTGACGTGTAATATACTTTTGATATTATCACAAATAAATAATCAAAAATCAAGAAACCTAAGAATAAATAATTCTTCGTACATTATTAGTAATTGCTCTAAAGCAACAAAAAGTATTGTATCACATCCTTCTAATTGTTGAACAAATTATTAGAAAACGAAAATAATAAAATATATTTCGTGTAATTTTTTTTAGCTATTATTCGGTATATAATTCTTAATTTATATAATATTGTCAATTAGATAAAGTCTTAAAAATATCCTTTATTAGTCCTTTAAAAGGAATCAACATGATATATGGATGACTTTACGGCAATAATCTAGCTGAAATTAAACAAACTATAACGCTGGAGTGTATTTATGTGATTGAAAAAGTGCTGTGATTTCACAGTATTTATGAGTTCAATAATATTGATGATATCACATAGATAATTAATAAAGGGATATTTGTTATAAATACCCTAAGTGTAAAAATATTAACATTATTCAACTATTATGACAAAAACGAATTCAAAATTAGCTGACGAGTACACTTATGATGCTATAGTTATTGGATCAGGAATTTCAGGTGGATGGGCTGCGAAAGAGCTGTGCGAAGCAGGTTTGAAAACGATTATTCTTGAACGAGGCAGGGACGTAAAACACGTAAAAGATTACCCTACTATGAACTATGATCCATGGGACATGAAATATAAAGGGGCGCTTAGTGAGGAAGAAATGAAAGACTATCCGAAACAAAGCAGAACAGGCTACACCATAAGAGAAGAACACGCTCATTTTTTTGTAAAAGATACAGAGCACCCATATAATGAAGAAAAGCCTTTCGATTGGCATAGAGGGTATCAAGTAGGTGGTAGATCTTTGGTTTGGGGCAGGCAAAGTTACCGACTAAGCCCGATGGATTTTGAAGCTAATAAAAAAGATGGGCATGGTGTAGATTGGCCAATAAGATATAAAGATTTAGCCCCTTGGTACGATTACGTAGAATC
Organism: Cyclobacteriaceae bacterium; assembly: GCA_029881895.1. Taxonomy (GTDB): domain Bacteria; phylum Bacteroidota; class Bacteroidia; order Cytophagales; family Cyclobacteriaceae; genus JAOUKH01. The sequence goes on from JAOULS010000066.1 coordinate 9,461, forward strand.
TCATATTGGAGTAAGTGGAAGTGAAGAGGGGTTGCCACAATTACCTGATGGTAAATTTTTACCACCTTTCGAGCTAAATTGTGCCGAGTTAGATGTGAAATCTAAAATGGAAAGTTCATTTCCAGAAAGGAACTTAATAATTGGTCGTACGGCTCATGTAACAGGCCCGTTAAAAGGAAGATCGCAATGCCAGTCAAGAAACAGATGCATGAGAGGGTGTCCTTATGGAGGTTATTTTAGTAGTCAGGCCTCTACTTTACCAGCTGCTGAAGCTACTGGAAATATGACTCTTCGTCCCAACTCTATTGTTGCCGAAGTATTGTATGATGCAGAAAGTGGGAAAGCTTCTGGGGTTAAAGTAATTGATAAAGAAACCCACGAAGAGTTTATTTATAAAGCTAAAATTATTTTTGTTAACGCTTCGGCTGTAGCCTCTACCGCAATACTAATGAATAGTAAATCGGAAAGATTCCCAAATGGAATGGGAAATGACAGTGGAGAACTAGGACACAACATAATGGATCACCTAATGGGCGGTGGTGCAGGAGGAGAAATTGACGGCCTTGAAGATAAATATTATTCTGGCAGAAGACCTACAGGGTTCTACATACCTCGATTTGTGAACTTAGATGAAAAAACCAAACGAGAAGGTTTTATAAGAGGATACGGATATCAAGGAGGTGCTCAGAGAAAAAATTGGAACAGGGGAAATGGCGACTTTGAATTTGGAGAGGATTTTAAAAATGACATGTTGAAACCAGGCGGTTGGACTATTGGCATGGGAGGATTTGGCGAATGCTTACCAAACCATGAAAACAAAATGATGCTAGACTATGATAATTTAGATCAATGGGGCCAACCAACAGTAACTTTTGATGCTGAATTTAAAGAAAATGAGCAAAAAATGGTGCTCGATATAGCGAAATCAGCTGCAGAAATGCTTGAATCGGCTGGAGTAAAAAATGTTAGATCATGGAGTAATATTACTACTATTGGAAAAGGAATCCATGAAATGGGTACTGCAAGAATGGGCAGAGACCCAAAAACGTCAGTACTTAATGAATGGAATCAAATTCATGCAGTACCAAATGTATTCGTAACAGACGGAGCTTGTATGACTTCTTCGGGTTGTCAAAATCCTTCACTTACGTATATGGCCTTAACTGCAAGAGCGGTAAATCAGGCAGTAAAACTTTTAAAGAATAACTTGTTGTAAAATGGAAAGAAGAGAAGCAATAAAATCATTAACATTAGCACTAGGGTATAGTTTAGCTCCTGCTACTTTATCTGGATTGGTGACTTCGTGTGCCAAAGAAAACACAGAAACAAGACAGCCTGTTTTTTTTACATCAAAAGAAATGTATGCCGTTCAACAACTCGCAGAAGTATTTCTCCCAAAAACTGATATACCTGGCGCTACCGATTTAAATATTCATGTATTTATAGATGAATACATGGCTGCCATTCCTAATCAAAAAGACAGAGATAAATGTAAAGTTGGAGTTGAAGCTTGGATTTCGAGTTTTGAAAAAGAAACAGAAGCTCAAATTATAGGTTCAGAACTTTCTACATTTACAAAAAATGTAGAAAGTTATTTCAAAATAGATGAAAAAAAACAAGAAGAAGTTAAAGCACTTATTCGAGGAGAAGAACCAGCATCAGAGAAGGAATCTTATTTCATTTATTCCTTTCTGTTTACAATCAAAAGGTTGTCGATTTTAGGATATTATGCATCAGAAGAAATTGGTGAAAACGTTCTTTCGTACTTACCAGTACCTGGTGGTTACAAAGGCTGTATACCCGTTGAAGAAGTAGGCAATGCTTGGTCATTATGATTTTTGCTATTTTCAACTAATTACCAAGCAGTAACTCTATTAAAGTCCTGACAGCAATGTTAGGACTTTTTTTCATTATTTGCCCAAGTATTTTATTGTGCTTCATTTTTATAATTAACATACTGATTATTAACACTATTTGTCTAATAAATAAAACACAAATATCTACTTTATCCTCATTAAAACGGAATAGATACCTATTATCGGCTATATTATCGGTTTTACTTTTTTTGATACAGCTTTAAATGATTACATTCGAAGTTATAATGTGAATTATTTTCTTATAACACAAACATAATTTGTAACCATAAAAAATAACATACAAGTAATATAGTTTATATACACTAAATGTATGTGTCAACCACAGAACGAATAGAAACAATGGAAAAAGAGCAACGAAAACGCTACTGGAAAAAAAATTTAAAGTACTTGATGA
>JAOULS010000067.1 GCA_029881895.1 Cyclobacteriaceae bacterium
TTCGGAAGCAATAATAGAAAATATTGATGCGTCAAATAGTAAAGCACAAAGTATACTGGATATTTCAAGTAATGAAATTGTTTTTTCAATACCCATTGATGGGTTTGTGTTTGAAAAAGAATTAATGCAAGAACACTTTAATGAAAAGTATATGGAAACTGAAAAATTTCCAAAATCTACATTTTTAGGAAAATTTTTAGGGTTTGATGTCAATAAAAAAGGAGAGCAAAAAGTTACTGCAAGTGGAAAGTTAATGATTCATGGTATCGAAAGAAAAATAAGTGTTGAAGGAGAAATGATCGTAGAAGGGAATAAAATTAAATTGAATAGTAATTTTAAGGTAAAATTGAAAGATTATAAAATTGCCATACCACAACTACTTTGGCAAAACATTGCAGAAGAGGTGGAGGTTGAATTATTATTTGAATACACCAAAATCAATTAATTCATGTTAAATAAAATCACATTACTCTTCACATTACTATTTAGCTGTTCAATAGCTAATGCACAAGACAACTTAATGAGCTTACTAGATGACGATTCTAATGAAAAAAAAGAGGTGACGTCTGTTTTTAAAGGAACAAGGGTTTTGCTAGGGCATAGTACGAAACTTAGGAAGAAAAATGAATTAGAACTTCTTATTTCACATAGATTTGGAGCGCTTAATTCAGGAGCGTATGAATATTTTGGACTTGATGCTTCTTCGATTAGGATAGGATTAGAGTATGGGGTTACGAATAATATTAATGTTGGATGGGGAAGGAGCTCGAATGACAAAACTTATGATGGATTTATAAAATATAAAATTATTTCTCAGAGTAGCGGTCAAGGAGGTATGCCAATTTCTATCGCTTGGTTTTCAAATATTGCTGTAAAAACATCTCCTCAAGCAAAAGTCGATTCTACGTATGAATTTAAAGAAAGACTTTCATACACGCATCAGTTACTTGTTTCTCGTAAATTTTCTTCAGGTACTTCAATTCAGTTAATGCCTACTTTTGTATATAGAAACAGACCAAGTGATTTAACCGACCAGGATCAAATGTTTATTATTGGAATAGGAGGAAGGCAAAAATTAACAAAAAGTTTAACGTTAAATTTTGAATATTTTCATCGTATTAATCCTGTGGAAGAAAATACTGAATGGTATTTGGCGGTTAATCCAGCAGGACAAAATGGAATTGAAAAGGACTGTTTTGCAATAGGATTTGATATTGAAACAGGGGGGCATGTATTTCAAATACAATTTACCAATTCTATATTGACCAATGAACGAGGATTTCTTACCGAAACGTTTGATGACTTTTGGTCAGGTGACATTCATCTAGGGTTTAATATTTCTAGGACCTTTCAATTTTAAGTATAGAAATTAATAGATCAACGTTCCGAACTATAATTCGGAACGTTGATCTATTTTAAGGGAATGTTAACTCGAATTATTCATAAATGTCTAAAAAAGGCTTTCAAGTTACTGTTAAAACGTTTTGGTAAAATATAGGGAAAATTGCATCACCCAAATTTGGGTGATGCAATTTAACTCTATTATTACTCAAAATCTGTATTTCGGGGTCGAGACAGGCATTATTAAGCTTTAGGATCTTTGCCGTCATGAATAATGCAGGTTAAGTATGTTATCCGTTATCAGAAGAAATTCTATTTTTTTCGTCCTCAAGTCCTGTTTTTCTCCTTCTAGATTTCACATTCTGGTTGCCTATATTGTAGGTAAAACCAACTTTAAACCTTCGAGAATCACCCATTCCTCGGATATTTAAGTCAACATTGTTGTAATTACTAGAACCACTCCACTTCTGAGAAAACAATATATCGTTTAGTCCAACGGTTAAGTTGGCCTTTTTGTCAAACAATGATTTTTTTATCCCCATATTTATGCTGTACAGTTCATCTATTATAAATGTTCCTCCCCAAACCGAAGGAGAGTTATACCACCCAGAAAGCTCAAATTTAAACCCTTTTGGTAGCATAAAATTATTCTGTATATATACGTTGAATGTAGTCACATTAATGTTTAATTGATTATTGAGACTTAATTCTGATTCATAAAACACTTTATTCAAATTCACGCTTGTATAAGTACTCCACCATTTCGTAATATTATACGGAGCACTGATATTTAGCCCATAATTTTTACTGGTAGCAAGATTTTGATTTTGTAATAATGTAGTGCTGTCATTTACCTTCTCAATTACTTTTGCAAAAAAGTCATTAGTAACACTATAGCTTAGTTTGGTGTTTATTGTAGATTTAAAAGTGTGTGTCGCTTGTATATTATGTGTGTATTGTGGGCGAATAAAAGGGTTTCCTTTTTCGTATGTTAATTGATCTAACTGAAATTCAAAGGGGTTTAAATCCTGATAGTTAGGTCTATCAATACGCCTACTATAATTCACACCAAACTGATTATCCTTATTCATATTGTACGTAATACCGCCACTTGGAAACAAATCGGTATAGCTTCTTTCTACTAATCCGTCATTTATTGGCAAATAGCTATCTAAATCTCCTTTCGATAGTGTGCTTTCCATACGTACTCCTGCATTTAGAGAAGTTTTCTCACCTAGTTTGGTGAAATAAGTGGCATAAACGGCTGTGACTTGTTCGGTATAGGTGAAATCACTTGTTCTATTTATGTCTATCGTAGGTATTGCCCCATTTAGATCAAATTGATCAAATGAGTTGCCTGTAATGATATTAGAGTATTTTGCTCCAGCAGAAATTTTTCCTTTTTCTAAAGGAACTTCGTAATCTAATTTAGCTGTTTTTATATCTATTTGAGTAGTTTGATTGTTTTCAAAATATTCTCCAAAAATCAATTCATCACTTGAGGGAGATAAATATTCATTTGGTTGATACATGTAGGCGGTGTTGAAGTAATAGCCATAGTCAAAATCTACATTTAATGAGGCTCCTTTACTGCCTTTGTACTGATAATTTAAATTGGCATTAGCACTATTTGTTGATCGCGCTCTCTCATTGTTGGCTTCTAATATAGTGTTTATAGTCCCAGAAGTGAGGTCTCCCATTTGAGTACGTGAATCACTATCCCATGTACCATCACTCATGTTTCCATTGATCACTACGCCAATAGTATGTTTTTTATTAATATAGAAATCTGTACCACCTCTATATCCAAATCCATCGTATGTCCAAACCCGGTCTCCTTTTTGATGAAAAAAACCTTCCCCTTGCTCTCGATCTATCTCTTGGTGATTCCACCCTGCCAAATCAGAGTAGTTGAAGCTCCCATATAAGCTAACTTTTTTTTCTTTATGATTTATATTAACACTGCCATTTTTTCGCTCTTTTACGCCAATATTGTAACCAGCAGTAAAAGTGGCATTGGTACCTAAATTTTTATCCCGTTTTAACACAATATTGATGATGCCAGCATTTCCTTCAGCTTCATATTTTGCAGAAGGATTTGTAATCAATTCTATCGACTCTATTTGGTCAGATTGCATACCCCGTAGCATTGCCGTTAAATCTTCACCACTTAGTTGACTAGGTTTTCCATCTATATATATTCTCACACCACTTTTTCCTTGTAAAATAATATTATCATTATTGTCAATAATTACACCTGGTGATTTGCGTAATAGTTCCATTCCATCACTTCCAGAAGCATTTGGGCTACTTGATACATTAAAAACAGTTTTGTCGGGCTGTATTTCTATCATTGGTCTTGAAGCAGAAATCTGCACTTCGTCAAGCTTCTTTATCGCAGTAGATAAAGAAATTTCAGGTAGCTTTATTGTTTCACCTTCTTCAAGTATAAATGTTTCAGAAACATATTCTCGATATTGAATACTGCTTACTTGTACATTATATGTCCCAGGAGTAATGTTTAAAAACAAGAATGAGCCATCATCTTTCGAAAAATCAGCTTTCACTAATATAGAATCTTTGTCAAGCAACATGAGTGTGACAAATGATGCAGGGCTGCCATTTTCTTCTAATAATTTCCCCGAAATAGCGCCCGTCCCACTTTGTGCAAATGTTGTTATTGTAGCACAAAGTGCAAAAAAAAGAGTGTAAATTGTTTTCATGAGTTTTTTGAGTTTTTTGTTATATTTAGTAGACGATAGATAATTGTAAGTGGTCTTTGCTATTGGGTGGAAGGGAGATACGAGTCATTATTGGTTGTTTTTTTGGTATGAATGGGAGGGTGTTAATGTAATAAATATGAATATTGAACGTTTTAGAGAATATTGTATGTCAAAAATTGGAGTGTCTGAAGAATTTCCTTTTGATCATAAAACACTTGTCTTTAAAGTTGCAGGAAAAATGTTTGCCCTTACTGATGTAGATGATTTCACAAGTATTAATTTAAAGTGCGACCCTGAAATGGCAGTTGAATTGAGAGAGCAATTTGATGCTGTTGCTCCAGGATATCACATGAATAAAAAACATTGGAATACGATAACTATTGATGGCTCTTTTTCAGAGGTACTTCTCCAACAATGGATTGACAATTCGTATGATTTGGTAGTTGATAAGTTGTCAAAAAAAGAGAAAGCACTACTTTCTTCTTTTTTATAATTTTATTATAAATATCTGAAAAATAGATTGTTGATAAGTCTTTATTAAATTATAAGATTTAATATCATAAGTATTTGCTATTGAACCTGTCACTTATAATATAACTAATTTTATATTCCTTTTATTAATTAAAAAAATCAACCTATTTTTGAAGATTGGTATGTTCTGTAGTGCCTACTCAATAAAAATAAATGTAATTTGAGTAGAGAAGCTGCATTTTAATAGGCGAATGAAGCATTTTTATAAATTTTTGGTTGTATTGTTTTTTAGCAGCATGTTCTACTCATGTTCAGAGAGAATGATATGCCCTGCATATCAAAGTGCATTTATTCATGATCAGAGTACACTTGATCGTCATTTTAGCTATTTTGGAGAAGACTCTCTCCCTAAAAATATGCTTACGGCTAGTAAGGATAAATTTTTACTTATTGAAAAACAGCCTTATAAAAAGAAATTAAGGAGTTTTAATACTGTGCCAATGAAAACGATCTACCCAGTGTTAGATGATTCTTTAGCTTTGGTAGGTGATGTGAAAATGCTAGCAGAAATGGATGTGGTGGATTCTGTAGCATTGGATAGTGTCGTCCAAAATGAATATCCTTGGAAAGAAAAATTCAATGTTGATCAGGAATTTTATTTCCATTATTTCAATGATATATTAGTTTACCCTTCTGAAAGAGCTCAAGCGGAGATGAGTAGGCGAGAAAAAAGGAAAAGGAGTAAAGCTTCAGGAGAAAAACAAAAATTCTTTAAACGTATCTTTGGAAAGAAAAAAGATAAAAAAAAGGAGGCTAAACTTAGCGATGAAGATGAATCACTTGATGATAAATCATCAAAGAAAAAAGGTCTTTTTGGTAATAAGAAGAAAAACAAAGAAGAAAAGATAGATACAGATGAAGAACAAACTGATTCAGATGTGCCAGCAACTGAAGAAGATGATGATGATGAAGATGATGATTTTTAATTTTCCTCGCTTATAATACACTATATTGTTATGTAACATTTGTTACATAAAATGATTTTTGTCATGTCTATTGATGAAGATCATCACTTAAATTATATTATATTGATTTTAGTTTTACATTTGAAATCAATAAATAAGATAGGTGATGAGAAAAATAATAATTTATGTAGCATTAATAGTTAGTGGTGTCACACAACTACAAGCTCAATTTACATTTTCAGGTGAATACAGGCCAAGAGCGGAATATCGTCATGGATTTGCGAATATTCCAGACACCAAACAGAAACCTGCTTTTTTTACCGATCAACGTTCTCGAATCAATTTATACTATCAATCGGAAAAGTATGATGTAAAAATCGTATTGCAAGATATTCGTACGTGGGGTAGCCAGCCACAGTTAGTGGCTAATGATGGCGCAACCACAACCATACATGAAGCGTGGGGACAAATTAAGCTAAATAGTTGGTTTTCGGCAAAGTTTGGGAGACAGGAAATTAGTTATGATGACCAACGAATTTTCGGAAGCGTAGGCTGGGCGCAACAGGCTAGAAGTCACGATGCTGCTATTTTTAAGGTAAATAGCAATGGTTATAAAGTAGATGTTGGAATAGCTTATAATCAAGATAGTCCGCAAAACACTCATAGTTATTATACAGTAGCCCCCAGTTACAAAACCTTCCAATATATATGGGCGCATAAGGATTTTGATGCACTAGGTGTTAGCTTTTTGTTTTTAAATTTAGGAAATCAAGGAGGGACACTAATTCCACAAGATTATAAAACCTACTACCAACAAACAGTTGGAGGTCGTTTTACTTATAAAAAGGATGCTTTTTCAGCGAATGCAGCTACTTATTCTCAATTTGGAGAGATGACTAATGGCACCACTAAACTAAACGGATTATTATTCAGTATTGATGCAGGGTATACTTTTGCAGAGAAACACACATTAGTAGCAGGATTTGAGCATATTTCTGGAAACGATGAGGTTACCAATGTCGTAAATAGAAATCAGGCGTTTAACCCGTATTTCGGTACTAACCACAAATTTAATGGTTTAATGGATTATTTCTATGTAGGTAATCATTTGAACAATGTAGGACTCAATGATATTCAGTTTGGGTATAAAGGCAAATTCACTGAAAAATTTAATGCTGGAATCATGGCTCATTTATTTTCATCTGACGGTAATATTGAGAATACAATAAATGGAGGACTTATGAATAGACAGTTAGGTACTGAAATTGACATTACAGGTGGATATAAGTTGTATAAAGATGTTTCAATAGCATTTGGTTATTCACATATGTTATCAACAGACACTATGGTTGAGTTAAAAAATAGTGGTGACAAAGATGAAACAGCTAATTGGGCGTGGTTAATGATAACCATAAAACCCACATTTTTTACAACAAAAGAAAAGGAGAAAGAATAATGCCGATAAAGAGTTATTTAGTTTTCCCACATGTAGGAAAAAAAGAAATTTTAATAGAGACATTAGGTGATTTGAATTGGTGTGAAATACTGCCTTCTGAAAATAAAGAACTTATTGTATTAGTTACTGATACAAAAAACGAAAATGAAGAAGAAAAGTGCTTCAAAATAATTAACACAATTCCAGCGCTTGATCATCTCACACTAGTTTCAGGTTTTGAAGAAAATGCTAATAATGTTAATAAATAGCCATTATGAATAGAAGAGAGTTTATTAAACGAATGGCCGCTGCATCAGCTATTACAGCAGCCGTAGCGATGTTTCCAGGGATAGTTTTTGCGAAAGAACAAATGCAAAATTTACCTGATGGAGATATTTTATGGAAGAAGTCACCATGTCGTTTTTGTGGAGTAGGTTGTGGTTTGAAAATAGGGTTGCAAGAGGGCAAGGCAGTAGCTGTAAAAGGAGATCCAGAATCGTCAGTAAATAAAGGGTTGTGTTGTGTGAAAGGGTATCATTCGGTCATGGCTTTATATGCAAAAGATAGACTTACAAAACCATTAGTTCGTAAAAATGGCAAATTGGTAGAAACCTCCATGGAAGAAGCATTAGATTTAGTTGCTTCAAAAATGCAAGGCACCATTGATAAACATGGTAAGAATGCCGTTTCTATGTATGGTTCTGGTCAATGGACAATCCCTGATGGTTATGTAGCTTCCAAGTTCATGAAAGGAGCTATTGGTACTAACAATTTAGAGGCCAATGCCCGGCTATGTATGGCAAGTGCTGTAACTGGTTTTTTATCTTCTTTTGGTATGGATGAGCCTATGGGATGTTATGAAGATATTGACCATGCCGATGTTTTTGTTCTTTGGGGCAACAATATGGCGGAAATGCACCCTGTGTTGTTCTCTCGTATGCTTGACCAACGTATGCAGCGTAAGAATGTTAAAATTATTGACCTAGCTACAAGAACGACTAGGACAAGTACAGCCTCCGATCGATCCATTCTTTTTAAGCCTCAAACTGATTTAGCCATTGCTAATGCCATTTGTTATGAAATCATTAATAATGGATGGATGGATACGGGTTTTGTGAAAAACCACTGTACTATTAAAAAAGGAAAAACCAATATTGGATATGGTTTAGAAGATAAGTTTGCTTTTAAAGATGAAGCAAAAGGTATTGATTTTGAAGAATTTAAAGAATTCCTCAAAGACTACAAGCCAGAGGATATTCAAGAATTAACGGGGGTATCAGCAAAAGATATAAAATATTTAGCCTACTTATATGGAAGTCCTAATCAAAAAGTAACATCGTTTTGGTGCATGGGAATGAACCAACATACAAGAGGGACTTGGATCAATAATTTGGTTTATAATATTCACCTTTTGGTAGGTAAAATCTCAACACCTGGGAATAGTCCATTTTCATTAACTGGTCAACCAAGTGCTTGTGGTACAGTACGTGAAGTAGGTACTCTTACACATAAATTGCCACACGGGGTAGTAATGAACGAGAAGGATAGAAAAATGGCGGCTGAAATATGGAAAGTGCCTGTTGAAAATATTCAACCAAAACCAAGTCTACACACAGTAGAAATGTTTAGAGCGCTAGATAGAGGAGACGTACGTTTTATGTGGATTCAAGTGACCAATCCTATGGTGACAATGCCTAAATTAAAAAGGTACCGTGAAGCGGCACAAAAAGATGATCGATTTATTGTTGTTTCGGATGTATACCCTACACCAACAACTGATATAGCAGATGTTGTTTTGCCTTCTGCCATGTGGATAGAACGAGAAGGAATGTATGGGAACTCAGAAAGAAGAACACAGCACTTTGACCAATTAGTAGATGCGCCAGGTGAAAGTATGAGCGATACTTGGCAAATTATTGAAGTAGCCAGAAGAATGGGGTTTGAGAAATTGTTCCCTTGGACGTACGATAACCATATTGAAGAGATATGGAAAGAATATTCACTCTTTCATAAGGGGAAGAAACATGGTATGGTACCTCTTGAGGTATTAAAATCAGAGCCTGGAGCGCAATGGCCTTACGTTGATGGTAAAAGTACCAAATGGAGGTTTCATGGTAAGTACGATCCAGCATGTAGCAAAGGAGATACGTATGATTTTTATGGTAAACCTGAAGGGAAAGCATGGATATGGGCGCGACCCTATGAGCCTGCACCAGAAGAGCAAGATCAGGAGTATCCATTTCTATTAAATACAGGTAGGGTGGTTGAACATTGGCATACAGGATCAATGACTAGGCGTATTCCTGTACTACATCAGGCTGTACCAAATGGATATGTTGAATTGCACCCTGAGGATGCGAAAATAATGGGCGTTAGAAATGGAGAGAAAGTAAAACTAACATCTCGTAGAGGTGAAATTGAACTTCCTGCATCAATAAATGAACGTGGCAAACCTGTAAGAGGACATGTATTTGTTCCCTTTTTTGATGAAGGGTTGTTAATCAATGAATTGACATTGGATGCGTTTTGTCCTATTTCTAAGCAACCCGATTATAAGAAGTGTGCAATAAAAGTGGGAAAAGCTTAATATGATAACGATGAGAAAAAAGAGATTTTTCACCATAGGTATATTCATTGTATTAATGATTTCCTCCATCGTAATTTTAGATGTATCCCTGATTTCAGGGAGTGAAGAAGCAAAACTAAACTTCGAAAAGGAAAGTTTTAGTCCTTCTATTCCTACTGAAAGTGGTGTTTTTCGTAGGTCGGAATTTGCTATGGACTATGAAAACATGCCTGAAAATGAGCGATTGGCTCGTAAACTAAAAGATTATTATGGAAATAGGGCGTACCCAGGTGCTCCTCCAGTTATACCTCACCCTTTATTGAGCGAAAAAGGTATAGGTGGTCAATCATGTTTGCAGTGTCATGAAAATGGCGGTTATGTAGATCAGTTCAAAGCATATACGCCTGTTACGCCTCATCCTGAAATGATTAATTGTAGACAATGTCATGTGTCACCTAAAACAGATGAGTTATTTAGGTTAACTAATTGGACTAAAACAGAACACCCTGATGTAGAAGATAATGCAGCATTAGAAGGAAGTCCTCCTGTAATTCCTCATACTTTGCAGATGAGGGAAAACTGTTTGGCCTGTCATGCTGGACCAGCGGCACCAAAGGAGATAAAAGTAACGCATGCCTTGCGTATAAATTGTAGGCAATGCCATGTGCCAGTACAAGATTTAACAACTTTAAAAATTGAATGGGATAGTACCGATCAATTTTTCAGAAAACCAAAATAATAATCATGATAAAGTGTATAAGATGCATGGTGCTGTTTTCCGTGATTACTGCCTTGTTTTTTTCATGTAATAAACCAAATGAACTAGAAGAAGGACATCATGAAGATCACCAAACCCTTCGATCAAAATTAGATGCGATGAGTGTTGATAGTATAACGTACAGTATTTCTACTGATGAATTTCTTAAAGATCTAAAGAAAGTATTGGCAGAAGTTCCCGACTCAGAATTTAATTTTTATGTTCCAGAAAGGAGTGCTATGATAAAATCTTACCCTTGTAGTAATTGCCATTCTAAACCGTTAGATGAATTGCAAAAGTTGGGAGAGGAGGAGATAAAAAAAGCTCATTGGAATATCAAGGTAAAGCATGCCGATGCAGAGGTGATGGAGTGTGCCACATGTCATAATGATAACAATTTAGATGAGCTACAGTCATTAACCAATAAAGGGATTAGTCTTAATCATAGTTATCAATTATGTGGTCAATGCCATTCAACACAGTATAAAGACTGGCAAGGAGGTGCTCATGGCAAACGATTGGGAGGGTGGACATCTCCTAGAGTAGTAAATTCATGTGTAAATTGTCATAACCCTCATAGCCCTGCGTTTGAGTCGAAGTGGCCAGCACGATTAAATACAGTAAAATTAAAACAACAATCTTCTGACTAATAATTATGAATAACGAAAAAGATAAAGAGGCATCTTGTGAGTCTGGAAATTGTGGTTGTGGTAAAAAGGAAGACGGCTTTGACCAAACCTTAAATAAGACTACTGGGAGAAGAAATATGCTTAAATCGTTGACAGCAGGTTTGCTGACGGGAGCAGGGTTGTTAAATAGTTCTTGTAGTGTCACAGCTTCTGATGATAAAAAAGAAAAGAAAGAACTAGAATGGGAAGAGTATTTTAAGGGCAACTATCAGATAATGACTGATAAGGAGAAAGAAAATACAGTAAAACGTCTTGAACGCCTTTATGAGTTAAATAATGGAACGCATGCTAATATCTCTTCAAAGGAAGCTCAAGAAGACGTTCTATTTGGATATGCATTTAATATTTCCAAATGCCAAGGGTATATGGATTGTGTAAATGCTTGTGTTCAGGAAAATAATCAGGATAGAGATTCGCAAATGCAATATATCAGAATTCATGAACATGAAAATGGGCAAATGAATTTTGAATTGGCAGAAGATGATTATTACCATGAAGTGCCTGCACAAGGTCATTTTTATATGGGTACACAATGTTTTCATTGTGAAAACCCTCCTTGTGTTGAGGTGTGCCCTGTAAAAGCCACATGGAAAGAGAAAGATGGAATTGTAGTCATTGATTATGATTGGTGCATTGGATGTAGATATTGCATGGCAGCATGCCCCTACGATGGACGTAGGTTCAATTGGGCTACACCACAGGTACCCGAAGAAGAGGTGAATGAAGATCAGCATTACTTAGGTAATAGACTTCGCAAAAAAGGAGTGATGGAAAAGTGTAC
>JAOULS010000296.1 GCA_029881895.1 Cyclobacteriaceae bacterium
ACATGACGACTACCATAAGGATACCGATACAATTGAGAAAATAGAATTTGAATTAATGACCAAACGTGCACAACTTGTCTTTCATACGGCATGGGTATTGGCAAACAAAGAAGAACGCATTGTTGTAGATAAAATAAAAGCGACTAAAGTAGAGCAGAAATAATTATAGTTGATAAGCAATTAAATAGGTGAAGATTTTATAGCTTCTCAAAATATTTTGTTATGTCTTGTGAGCTTTACTTCTAAGTTCACTTCTGCAAACAGGTGGAGGAGAAATTTTTTATATCAAAAAACTATATACTTTTCAAAAGGGAAGTATTATTTTGTGAAATAGTATACATATATGCATTGCGTAATTTTTCCTTATAAAAAGAAATATTATTCAACTTCATTTTTAAAAAAAAATAGCTATTTTTAATCTAGATTAGATCATTAACTTAAAATATAATAATATGAAAAAGAAAACTTTACTATTCGGAGCAGCATTAATGCTTACAGCTATGTTTTTTACAGGGTGTAAAAGTGCTGTAGAAAATGCATTGTCTGTTACCTGTTATACTTGTACTCACACAGATCCTGTGACTTATCCTGATGTTCCAGAGGCTTGTGATGCTTTAGGCACAACTACAGTTACAGATTCATATAAACTTCAGGGATATACGTGTACTTTAAACTAATATTACATATTGATAATGTGTGAAATAAGGCTTTTTTTATTAAAAAAAAGCCTTATTTTTTTCTCCCTTTCCTAAAATTTCTCTTCTTATTGCTTTTAGGTTTTTCTTTAGAGAAATCCCTCTTCTTCTCATGAAAAGCTCCTTTAAAATCAGGATTTTCAATTCTTTTTTGCCGGTCTATTTCTAATGCCATTTCTTGTCGTTCGGCAACTTCAGTCTTCGCAATTTCAATAGCTGAGGGCAATGGCTTAATGGCGATTTTTTTTCGTATCAATTTTTCGATTTTCAAAATATGATACAATTCTGAAGGAGTAGATAATGAAATCGCGATTCCTTCATTGTTTGCCCTTCCTGTTCTTCCGATACGATGTACATAATCCTCATACAAGGTTGGAATGTCAAAATTAATCACATGGCTTACTAATGAAATATCAAGTCCACGTGAAGCCACGTCTGTAGATACTAATACCCGAACTTCTCCTTTCTTAAATTCATCCACCGCATTAATTCTGGAATTTTGTCCTTTATTGGAATGAATAACACGTATTTCTCCAACCCCTATTCTATCCAAGTATTTGAAAATATTATCAGCCGTAGTTTTGGTTTTCGTAAACACCATCACTCTATTAAACGCTTCTCCTTTCAGTAAGTGAACTAAAAAATTAATTTTAGTCCGCATATTAGGCACTTGATACAGTACTTGCTCAATGGTTTCGGCAGTTGTAGCTTGTGGAGCAACCTCTATCGTTTCGGGGAATTCTAAAAATTCCTCGGATAAAGTGACCACCTTATCAGGCATAGTAGCGGAAAACAATAAATTTTGCCTTTTTGTTGGGATTACCTCGAGTGTCTTACGTATTTGATGCATAAATCCCATATCCATCATTTTATCCGCCTCATCAAGGATTAGGGTTTTGATTTGTTTCGTTACAATCTCTCCTTTCAAATAAAGATCCAAAAAGCGACCAGGTGTAGCCACAATAATATCAATCCCTTCATTTATTTTTTTAATCTGGGTTTTAGGTCCCACTCCACCATACAATGCCACATACCTCAAATCACAATAAACGGTGTAATTTTTAATATTATTCTCTATTTGTAGTACGAGCTCCTTGGTAGGGGCTAAAATCAAGGCACGAGGAGCATTTCCTTGTGCATATTTCACCTTCATGATTAGAGGCAACACAAATGCGGCTGTTTTTCCAGTTCCTGTTTGCGCAATCCCCATTACGTCATGTCCCGCCATGATAAGTGGGATAGCTTTTATTTGAATAGGCGTAGGTGTTTTATAACTTTGATCCGCTATCGCATTCAAAATCTGTTTATTCAGTTTAAAATCTTGAAAAGATGGAATAGGTTCAGTCATAAAAGCGTAATTTTACAATATATTTCAAGCAAAAAAATATGAGTTCTTATTTAATAATTAATGCAAATATAGTCAATGAAAACAAGATACATCAAGGAGATGTCTTGATTAGGGATGGTCTTATTTTAAAAATAGGAAATAATCTGTCGGCTGAAAAAGCTGATAAGGTAATTGACGCAAAAGGAAAGCACTTATTTCCTGGGTTAATTGATGATCAAGTACATTTTCGTGAACCAGGTCTTACGCACAAGGCTACCATCTATACTGAAGCCAAAGCTGCGGTAGCAGGAGGGGTTACTTCATTTATGGAAATGCCCAATACCGTTCCAAATGCGCTAACACAAGAATTGTTACAAGACAAATATGACATTGCCTCAAATTCGTCTTTAGCGAATTACTCTTTCTTCATGGGCGCCTCCAATGATAACTTAGATGAAGTCCTCAAAACTAACCCAAGAAATGTATGTGGAATAAAAATTTTTATGGGTTCGTCTACGGGCAACATGTTGGTGGATGATCAATCTACATTAGAAAAATTATTTTCAAAAGTAAACATGTTGATTGCTACACATTGTGAAGATGAAGCAACAATTCGTGCAAACACCGAAATCTATAAGGAAAAATTTGGTGATGATGTGCCAATGGAATACCACCCAATAATACGTAGTGAAGCCGCCTGTTACCTTTCTTCTTCTAGCGCAGTAGCACTAGCGAAAAAACACAATACAAGATTACACATCCTTCATATTTCTACAGGAAAAGAAACTCACTTATTCGACAACAGTCTCCCACTCAAGGATAAAAAAATTACAGCCGAAGCATGTATTCACCACCTTTGGTTCGATGATTCGTATTATAAAACAAAAGGAACATTAATAAAA
>JAOULS010000068.1 GCA_029881895.1 Cyclobacteriaceae bacterium
AGGGATAAAATAAAAGTCGCAAAAAATAAAACCGTAAAAACAGTATTCTTATATGACAACAACCTTCATAAACTGCCTCGATTCATTAGAAAATTTAAAGCTTTAGAAGAAATAAGTATCAGTAAAAACCAATTCGATAAAATCCCTATTCAATTAAAGAAAAATAAGCAACTCAAGATTATAAAGATTAACGAAAATCCATTATTAAATATAGATAAGCAGTCTAATTTAAAAAAGCTAAAGCAAGTCGAGAGTATACGAATGGGGAAATGCAATCTTGATTATATGCCTGAAAGCATATTTGAAATAGTACAATTAAAAGATTTACAACTTTCAGGGAACAACATTTCAGTGATTCCTCCCACTATCCAAAAACTTAAAAAGTTAGAATCTATTTTACTGTATAACAATAAAATAAATGAATTACCAGATGAGGTATATACATTAAAAAATCTTCATACCATAGATTTATATCATAACAACATAGAGCGAATCTCTTCCCAAATCACCAATTTAAAAAACCTAAAAATATTATATCTATCAAACAATAAACTATTTTCACTTCCTGACGAAATAGGGACATTACATTCTTTAGAAGGGTTATACCTGCACCATAACCGTTTAAGTTCTTTGCCAAACAGTATTGCTAATTTAAAATCGCTTCAAGTACTTCAAATTAACAATAATTATTTTTCATCTGTACCTACTGGTATAGTAAAAATACATGGCTTACAAGATTTAGACATCTCTAATAACCAGATCACAACACTTCCAGTAGGTTTTGAAAACTTAAATCAATTAAAGCTATTGTTTCTACAACAAAATGAAATTGATTTTAGTACCGAAGAAAATCAACAATCGATACAACAACTGGAGCATTTAAAAAGTAAAGGCACCATTGTAAATATAGGTTCCGAACAAAGAGAAACTACAAATTAGTTTTTAAAGAGGTATTGTTACCGTAAATGTTGAACCAACATTCAGCTTACTCTCAAGGTTTACTTTCCCTTTCAGTTTGTCTACTGCATTTTTCAAGATGTACAGTCCCAAACCTGAACCAATTGCATAAGTATTTGCTCTAAAAAACATATCGAATATTTTACCCTGAATGCTTTCTTCAATTCCTACCCCATTGTCTTCTACAATAATAAATAAGGATTTTTTATACGTATGTATTTTAACATTTGTAAATGATGATACGTCATTTCTGGAATATTTAATAGCATTCTCTATTAGATTTTGAACAATTGTAGTAATTAAACTCTTATCACAAATAATTGCTGTTTCTACATTAATATCAATATTGAAATTAATATCCTCGAAATGATTTAGATGAGTAAAGTATGAAATACTAACCTGCACAATTTCATTGATGTCAATTTTTTCTTTTTTTATGTCTTGTTCTTTTATTCTAGTTAATTCTATAAGTGCTATTATGGTTTCATTCAATCTCAATATTTGATCGTTGTACATATCGAAAAAAGACAATGCAGTAGTGTCGGTCACTTCATGTTTTGCAACATTATACAACCCTAACAAGGAAGCGATGGGACCTCTTAAATCATGAGAAGCTCTATACACAAATGTATCTAGCTCCTTATTTTTGTATAAAAGATCATTCTCAATTTGCTTCTGTTTCGATAAGTCACGAAGCGTCAATGAATAACAATCTATTTCATTGACATTGTTTTTATGCGTAAGAATAACTTCTGAAACTGGGACTAAAGTACCATCATGACGTTTTAGTTCACTCTCACCATTCCAATGACCATCCCGAGCTACTTGTTTAAAAATGGACTTCATTTTAGTGTTCGTAACTTCAGAATGTAAAGAAAATAATGATTTATCAGTTAGTTCATTTTCTTTAATAAAATTAAAAAACACTTTCCCTGCTTTATTTACATAAATAATATCCTTATCAGCATTCGTTATGATCACAATATCCGAGGTAGCTTCTATAATGGAGGTTAGTCTTTCCTTTTCATTTTTACTTTTCACTAAATAGGTTACATCTTGAATAGTGCCGTATAATTGAAAAGGAGAATTGCTATTGTCAAAGTGAACTTTAATTGTCACATTTACATGCTGCATATCTTTTTCGGAATTATACATTCTAAAACCAATGATATCGTAATAATTATCATCTGTTGTTATCAATGCTTTTTCTATTGCCGCATAAAAAATCTTAAAATCATCTGGATGAATATCTTGAACAAACGTATCTAGTTTTAAAGTATTCTTTGTTTCAAAACGCTCTTTTTCTAGTTTTCTTTCAAGAAACCCTGCAATGGAAAGCTCCTCTGTTTTTATATCAAATTGCCATGTCGATAATTTTGCTAAGTCGATTGCATCGTGCAGTTTGTGTTCACTCTTTTTCAGTTCAGCAGTTCGATGCTCTACTAAGTCTTCAAGATGAAGTTTATGAATTTCTAATTCATGTTCTGTTTTTTTAATAGCAGTAATATCTTGAAAAGTACCATATGCACCTACCACATCACCATTACCATCAATACGTTGTCGTATGGTGGTCATTATCCAAGCCATTTCCCCGTCAGCCCTAACTATTCTGTAATTAAAAATCTCCTGATAAGGTGCTTTTTTTAAACGAACAATTTCTTTAAACTTATTAATGAAAAGCGTTTTATCATCTTTGTATACATAATCATTAAAATAGTCATTACTATCCATAAAAGGATTTTGTTCATCAAAAGTAATCCCTATGATATTACAAAACTCACGATTTAAAATGGTTTTTTTATTTTTAAAATCAGCCTCCCAAGTAGATAAACGAGCCAACTGAAAAGCATCTGAAAAACGGGTTTGATTATCTACAAGTTTATTTTCAGAATCACGAATTTGTGTTATATCTCTAGCGGTGGTTAATATGGTGTTAAAACAACCTTCTTCATCAAATTCAGGAGTCATTAACCAATCTATTACAACCTTATTAGGTAGCGTAAATTCTATTCTATGCGATTTTTTTGATTCAAAAACGTGGTTTATTGCTTGTCCCCATAATTGACATAAATCATCAGGAAATCCTAATTTTTCGTGCGTTTTACCTATAAAATCTTCCCTCGCTATTCCTGTCAACTCTTCGGCTGCTTGATTCACATACAGGTGCCTATGTTGTCTATCAAAACGCATAATAACATCTTGCAGCGACTCTACAATAGCCTTAAAATGAATTTCGGAAGATTTATTAAACTCCATATAGAATAACTTAAAACATTATGCAAATACATTACGCCACAATCAATAAGGTAACTTTTTCACCCCTTGCTAAAGAAGGAAATCGCTATGTTGTTATTCCTTATTATACTTTTCATAATTATCTAAAAATGCCTCAATTTTTGATGAATCTGGGAATTTTTTAGCGATTATTTTTTTCTTTTCATCTAATATATAGATACTTGGCGTAGTATTGGCATCGTACATGGACTGGTAATGAGGTGTAACCGTACGAGGGCCATTAGCTGATATCCATTCCAAATGATTCTCTTTTATGTAATTTTGCATTTTCACCATAGAGGTATCGGCACTTACTGCAAAAACCTCTACATCAAACTTAGTTGTTTTGTAGAAATCATTCAGCTTAGGAGTTTCCTTTTTACAATGACCACAATCAGGATCATAAAAATAGATTATTGTATATTTATTTTTGATGTCATATAATGACACACGTTGCAGTTTATCATTGAGTAAAATCATATTTGCAGCTGTTTTACCCACCATGCTCTTACGTAATTGATCTGCTCGTTCCTTTAAATTTTTCTTAAGACTTTCATTCGCCCAATAGTCCATTTCGCCCGTCTCGAAAAATTGATCATATAAATACACAAACACCTCATCTAGTCCCATAATTTTGGGCGTTTGGTATTTAAGGCATAAGTTCCAAACGGTATACTTATACGTTTCCTGATTATTTTTTGCCTGATTTACAATTTTATCAATAGCTATTATTAATGAATCTGGTATTTGCATATTCAGATTATCCATATAGTTATCTATTTTTTTACGATATAGTCCTTCTGGAATTCTCAATAGCATTTCATTTCCTAAATCAAAATCATCCCAAAAATGGCTACGAAAATAAGAGAAACGCTTATTTTGATCATCTGCTATCGCTTCGGGTATTTCAATCTTTCTTTGCGATTTTAAGATGGTAGCAACTGTTGAAGTACTATTTGATGCAATAATGTCATTATGATAGGTCTTTACCTCATTTCCAATAATGGTTAAATTTTTCTTCGCTTCATTTTTTTGTTGCTCGGTAGCCATAGAATCCTTTAAAACAGTAACAAATTCTTGAGCACGTTGATTTTTTTCACCTATAAAATGTATGTTTTTAAAAAATAGTTGATTATTAGTATCTCCCTCTACAATAATGTTCTTAATATAGTTTTGATCATCTGTAGTGATTGAGAAGTGCTGATCATCACCAACTAATAATTCAAATATTTTAGTAGTATTCATTACTAAAAAATACACCCCCTTTGGTAGTTGTGTATCGCCATCAAAAGTGAACGATCCATTACTGTTTACAGATGCAGTATCTTTAATATAGGTGCTTTCACCATAGTAATACCCTAAATACACGGTAGTATCTGCCCAACCCGATATTTGAAAATCTAACGAATAGGCACTATCCTGACTATTACCAACAATTGGTGCTACACAAAGTGATAGTAATACTGAAACAAAAAATATTTTCATTGAGATCATTAATTTTTATTATCTGCTAATTAAACAATAAAACAACAATCAAACCACTTTGAAAAAAGAAATATTTCATAAAACGAAACTTTTATCGTAATATTACGATTAAATAACTATGGGAATTACAAAAAGCGATAAATTTACAAATCAACAGAATGATTTAGCCAATCTATTCAAGGCATTGGGTCATCCTGCTCGTATTGCTATCATTCAAACACTGTTAAAAAGACAGGCATGTGTTTGTGGTGATATAGTAGAAGACCTTCCTTTATCACAATCGACCATATCACAGCATTTAGCGGAATTGAAAAAAGTTGGCTTGATAAAAGGGACTATTACTGGACCAAGTGTCTGTTATTGTATTAATGCCTCTGCATGGGCTAAAGCAAAAACAGAAATGGACAAGATAATGTCAGTATTAATTAAAACTCCCTCTGTCTGCTAAAAAAAATTTAATTAAATTAATCGTAATATTGCGATAATATAAATTATGAAAAAATTAAAAACCTTTATCAAAAAAACAAGGATGAGTATTACACAATTCTATGACGTCTGCCTATGCTGGGCAGAAGGTGAAGTATATAGGAAATAAAAACCAATTTAATCGTAATATTGCAAATGCATATTACTACACTATTACTATAACTAAATACAATAATTATGAAATCAGAAACCGAACTCAAAAATGTAGTAAAAGAGCGATATGGTAAAATCGCTGAACAAGGTAGAGTAGATAATTCAGCTTCTTGCTGTGGAGCAACTACTCCATCAAATAAGGTGTATAACATTATGACCGATGATTATTCGCAAGTGGAGGGGTATGTCTCAGATGCAGACTTAGGTTTAGGGTGTGGTCTACCTACTCAATTTGCAAAAATTTCTAAAGGAGATACCGTTATCGATTTAGGATCGGGAGCAGGAAACGACTGTTTTGTTGCTCGACATGAAGCAGGGGCAGAAGGCAAAATAATAGGTATAGATTTTACTCCTTCGATGATCCAAAAAGCCATAAAGAATGCAGAAAAATTAGGGCTAAATAATGTAGAGTTTAGAGAAGGAGACATTGACAATATGCCGGTAAACAACAATATAGCCGATGTAATTGTTAGCAATTGTGTACTCAACCTTGTACCAAACAAAGAAAAAGTAATCAACGAAATATATAGGGTACTCAAACCTGGAGGGCATTTCAGTATTTCTGATATTGTGTTGGCAGGCCAATTACCAGCAGCACTTAAAGAAGACGCTGAAATGTACGCAGGATGTGTGGCTGGCGCCATTCAAAAAAATGATTATTTGAAACATATAGAAGATACTGGTTTTCAAAACATAGTTATACAAAAGGAAAAACCAATAACAATTCCTGATGACATTCTATCCAAGTACTTACAACCCAACGATGTGGATGAATTCAACAAGGGTGAAACAGGTATTTTCAGTATTTCTGTTTATGCGGAAAAGCCAGGGAAAAAAAATGTTAAATCGAAACTTAGTTTATCAGAATTACAAGAAGAAGAGAACTGTACTCCGGGTGCTGGATGTTGTTAATGTTTTGATGATTAACTCAAATTATTTTCGTGTTACCACTTGACACATCTATCATGAATAGTTTTTAGTAATTAAAGCAATGACAAAATTGTTTTCCCTTGGTATTATGAAATACCAAGGGAATTGTAAATTTAACTCAAAATGAAAACAAACAAACAAAACCTCTTTCCTGAAATTAAAAAATTTATTGAACCGTTAAAGGAAAAACCTATTTCGAAAGAAAGAATAGAGATACTACAGCCTCTTATCTACTATATCCAAAACAAAAAGGATAACAATGAGGCTATAAAGCTTAATTTTATTTGCACCCACAACTCAAGAAGAAGTCAATTTGCTCAAATATGGGCACAAACGATGTCTTCTTATTTCAACATAGCTACACAAGCCTTTTCAGGAGGTGTAGAAGTGACTGAGTTCAATATAAATGCAATAACAGCACTCAGAACAGTGGGATTTGAAATTATGACCGAAGGAAAGACCAACCCAATGATTCACGTACGTTATTCTCCTACTCTTCCAACACTAAAAATGTTTTCTAAAAAATTCGATGATATTGATAGTCCTTCTCAAGGTTTTGCTTCAGTTATGACATGTTCTCATGCAGATGAAAACTGTCCGTTTATACCGGGTGCCGAAGTGCGAATTCCTGTCATGTACGATGACCCTAAAATATTTGATCATACACCTGAAGAGGCTAAAATGTACCTACAAAGAAGCGAGCAAATCGCTACAGAAATGTTTTATGTATTTTCACAAATAAAGCCGTAAAATAATGTCAATCAAAAAAAAACTTAGCTTCTTAGATCGCTACCTTACTGGTTGGATTTTTATTGCTATGGGTATAGGTGTAGCCATAGGATATATCTTTCCATCTATATCCACTCGTATTGATTCATATAGTAGTGGCACTACCAATATTCCTATTGCCATAGGTCTAATACTTATGATGTACCCTCCTTTGGCAAAGGTGAATTACAGCCTACTACCTAAAGTATTTAAAGATGTCAAAATACTATCCGTATCACTCATCTTGAATTGGGTAATTGGCCCTGTTTTGATGTTCGTATTGGCACTCGTTTTTCTTCAAGACTACCCTGAATATATGGTAGGATTAATTCTGATAGGTTTAGCAAGGTGTATTGCTATGGTGTTAGTTTGGAACGATCTTGCTGAAGGTAGTAGTGAGTATGGTGCTGGATTAGTAGCATTAAATAGTATTTTTCAAGTTTTTGGGTACAGTTTTTATGCTTGGCTATTTATCACTATACTCCCTCCCTACTTTGGGTTCGAAGGAGCAATAGTAGATATCTCCATAGCCACTATTGCCGAAAGTGTGGCCATCTACTTAGGAATACCTTTTATATTGGGGTTACTGAGTAGATTCATCTTAGTAAAAGTAAAAGGAGATGAGTGGTATAACAATATATATATACCAACCATATCACCCATTACACTTACTGCTCTATTATTCACAATTACCGTGATGTTTTCACTAAAAGGAGAGTTAATTGTACAAATACCGATGGACGTAATAATTATTGCTGTACCATTATTGATTTATTTCTCCATTATGTTTGTAATAGGCTTTTTTGTTAGCAAAGCTGTAGGCGCTACATATGACAAAAATGCAGCGATTTCCTTTACTGCTGCTGGAAACAATTTTGAGCTAGCCATTGCCGTTGCTATTGCTGTATTTGGGTTAAATTCCGGGCAAGCATTTGCAGGAGTAATCGGCCCACTGGTTGAAGTTCCAGCCTTAATTTTATTAGTCCGTGTGGCTTTTTGGTTACGAAAAAAATATTATTAACTAGATTTACATATTTTTAATGGTAGGCTAAAATTATAATAAATTCTTTGAATAGAATTTAAAATTTAATTCTAGGAACACTACCTTCGTTATTAATGGAGCACCTATCATTATTAGAATTAAATACACGCATAAAGAAAACCCTAGAAAAAGAGTTGTCTCCCTCCTATTGGGTGGTGTCTGAGATCAGCGAACTAAGACTTAACCCAAGAGGGCATTGTTACATTGAGTTAGTAGAAAAAAATGATGACCAAATAATTGCCAAGATGAAGGCAACCATTTGGTCATATACCTACAGTAACCTCTCCCTTTGGTTTGAGAAAATGACTGGGCAGCCATTAAAAAGTGGTATGAAAATACTATTTAATGCGTCCGTTCAATACCATGAGGTATTCGGGCTAAGTCTAAATATAAAAGACATAGATGCTAATTATACGATTGGTGAACGTGCCATAAAAAGGCAACAAATCGTTAGGCAATTAGAAGAGGATGGCATCTTGGAAATGAATAAAGAATTAGAATTACCTCTAGTCCCAAAAAACATAGCTATCATCAGTTCCAAATCCGCAGCGGGGTATGGTGATTTTACGAATCAATTAAAAAACAATCCTTTTAAGTATTCCTATAACACACGGTTATTCCAAGCTTCAATGCAAGGAGACACTGCCCCTGAATCAATTATTAGTGCCCTTCATGAAATTCACGACAGTACGTATCGGTTTGACTTAGTACTACTAATTAGAGGGGGGGGAAGTCAATTAGATTTAGACTGTTTTGACAATTACGAACTCAATAGTCACTTGGCGCAGTTTCCAATACCTGTAATTACTGGAATAGGCCATGAACGAGATGAAACCATTGCAGACCTGGTGGCCCATACTTCATTAAAAACACCTACTGCAGTGGCAGAATTTCTAATTACTGGTGTTCGAAATTTTGAAGAAGAATTAGATATACATCTACAGCGGATTATCAACCAGTCAGCTGAAATCACTGAATACGAACAATCTAATTTACGTCAATTAACACTTCAATTGGCAAATGGAACGCAATCTAAAATAAGTGTTCAAAATAATACTATAGCTATTTTAGAACAGAAATTACAATTCGCCTCTAAGTATTATATCAATAATCAAGAAAACAAATTAAATGAATTAGAAAGCGTTTTAAAGCTACTTTCTCCCGAAACCATTCTTAAGAGAGGCTTCACCTTAACTTCTATCAATAATAAGATGTTGAAAGAGGATCCAACACCAGGAGATGTTTTGGTTACAGAAACCTATACGAGTAAAATAACCAGTACAGTAAACAACATAAATACCAAGTAATGACGAAAAAACAACCCACTTATAAAGATGCGCTCATAGAGATCGAATCGATTGTAGATAAAATTGAAAATGGCAACCCCGATGTTGATCAACTAGGAGCGATGATAACTAGAGCTGTATCGTTAGTAAAAATATGTAAAAAAAACATTCGGAAAACAGATACTGAAATTAATAAAGCACTAAAAGAACTGGAGGAATAATACCACACAAGTACCACTCTTAAAATGTTTATTTGTATAACCACGAATATTTTATAATTTCAAGGCAAATAATATTCTCATTTACATGAAAAAAATAAGTCTTCTCGTACTCGCTATTTCAACACTATTTCTCACTTCTTTTGCACAAGAGCAAAATAGATGGCAGCAACATGTCAACTATGTAATGAATGTCAATATGAATGTTGAGAACCATAAGTTTACTGGAGTTCAGAAATTAACATACACTAACAATTCACCTGACACACTCACCAAAGTTTATTATCATTTATACTTCAATGCATTTCAACCAGGAAGTATGATGGACACACGATCATTGAATATTATTGACCCCGATAGTAGAGTTGGGGATCGAATAGCTAAACTTAGTAAAGACGAAATAGGATATCAAAAAATTAATTCTTTAAAACAAGATGGCAAAGATCTCAATTACCAAATCGTTGGGACTATAGCAGAAGTAAACCTTAAACACCCTATTCTTCCTCACTCCAAAACAATTTTTGATATGGAATTTGAAGGTCAAGTTCCCGTTCAAATAAGAAGATCGGGGAGAAATAGTAAAGAAGACATCTCCTACTCAATGTCACAATGGTATCCCAAATTATCTGAATATGACTATGAAGGTTGGCATGCCAACCCCTATATCGCTCGTGAATTTCATGGTGTGTGGGGCGATTTTGATGTATCAATCACCATTGATTCTAAATATGTATTAGGTGGTTCTGGCTATTTACAAAACGGAAATGAAATTGGATTTGGATATGAAGATGAAGGGGTTGCCATTAAAAATATAGGAAAAACAAATACTTGGCATTTCATAGCACCAAATGTGCATGATTTTATGTGGGCTGCTGACCCTGATTATATTCATACTAAAATACAAGTACCCGATGGCCCGATGGTACACATGCTTTATGATAAAAATACTGCCGACATTGAAGCTTGGGAACAGCTACCGGCATACATGGTAAACATGTTTGGTTTTATGAACAAAACCTTCGGCAAATACCCCTACAAACAATTTTCGGTAGTTCATGGTGGCGATGGAGGTATGGAATACCCTATGTCCACATTAGTTACTGGAAATAGAAATATTAGAAGTTTGGTTGGAGTCACCATTCATGAAGCATTCCATAGTTGGTATCAAGGCGTATTGGGATTTAACGAAAGTAAATACCCATGGATGGACGAGGGTTTTACCTCATGGGCATCTGCCATCACTAGTCAGCACATTTTCAATCCAGATAGTAAAGAAAATCCTTCATTAAGATCCTATCCTACCTATTTTTATCAGGCCTTAAGTGGAGCTGAAGAACCACTAACAACACATGCCGATCATTACATCACCAACCGGTCGTATGGAATCAATTCCTATGTAAAAGGGTCGGTGATTTTAACCCAACTAGGGTATGTTATTGGGGAAGATAATTTAATGAAGGGTATGAGAAGATTTTTTACTACTTGGAAGTTTCGCCACCCTACTGCAAATGACCACATGAGGGTTATGGAAAAAGTCTCAGGGTTAGAACTAGACTGGTATTATGAACATTTTGTAAATACTACTAACCAAATCGACTACAAAATTGACACCCTAATAGAGGTGAACAATTCAACACAAATAACACTTCGAAGAATTGGCGAAATGATGATGCCCATTGATTTGGAGATTGAATATATTGATGGAACAACAGAATTGCGCTATATTCCTTTACGCATTATGAGAGGTGAAAAACCTGTAGAAAATAACGATTTAATGCGTATTACAGAAGAAGATTGGCCTTGGACTCACCCTACTTACGAAGTACAATTATCTAAACCCATTAATGAAATTAAAAGAATAGAAATAGATCCTTCAAAACGAATGGCGGATGTTGATTCACTTACCAACAAAATTGAGGTTGGCGAAAATGGGGAATTAATACGCCCTCTTCCTGAGAAAAAAGAATGATGATAAAGGAATTTAGAAAGACTTACCTTTTAAAATTCCTAGTAATTGACATAGGTATTTATGTGACCTAA
>JAOULS010000069.1 GCA_029881895.1 Cyclobacteriaceae bacterium
GGTTTTGTCTAATTGAATCCCCAATACAGATATTCCATTTCTTTCTTTTTCATTCTCAGCCATTAAAATTTCTTTTTCATTTATAATTGAATTCAATTTCTCAATATTAGTGTTCTGGCTTTCTATCTTTGTTTTGGCTTCTTGAGAAGAAATGGTGAAAGATCTTAAGGAGTCAATCATGGTACTTCTAAAGGCATTGAGTTTGTCTTGTTTGATTACCTTGTAGTTATCATACGTTTCGGAATTTTGTATAAGTAAATCAAATTGATCACTAAGATTTTGACTTTCAATAGTTTCGCTATTTTGTGCAATGGAAACAACGAAAATTAAAAAGGAGCATGCTAATAGGGGAAGTCGGAAGAATAAGGAGTAATTCATTAATAAAGTTAAGTTTTTGATTTTAATTGCTCATAAATATACAAATAGTATACTGTTATAAAAATTAGAATAGTTCAATTGTCATATGTGACTATAAGTTGCAATATTAAGCGGATTAAATAAGGGACTACTGTGACAAACAAATGATCGATCAATTTTACATTATAGTGTAAAACGCTTGAGTTAATTCAATATATGCTGGAGTATAATCATTCCGTTTTTCAAATTGAATAATGAGTTCGGTTTTTTTTGTTTCTGTTATGCTCCTTATAAATTCCATTAGCATCCGTTCAAATGGTTTGTTGACTTTAGGCTTAACTTTTGTAATTCTAGAACAGAACAAATTGGATTGACTAGCTTTTTCTATAAATATTTCTCCTTCGTCAATGGGTAATATAATAGAAAATTTACCACCAGAAGATAACAGTTGGTCTGTAGAATAAATTAAATCTTCATGTGAGAGCGTTTGAGTATGCCTGGCTATATTTCGTTTTTGGTTTTCTGATTTTGATCCTGATAAAAAAAATGGAGGGTTAGATATGATTAAGTCATATTTGGAGGTTGACGTGTTGGTAAACGCTTGTATAGAGGAATGAATAACTGTAATTTGATTATGCCAAGGACAATTTTCGATATTTTCTATGGCTTGTAGGTAGGCATCTTTTTCAATTTCTATTGCTTCAATAGTAGTATCTAGATCACCTCGCTGTGCCATCATTATAGCGATTAATCCAGTTCCAGTACCAACATCAAGTACTTTTTTAGGAGTGGAAACATTTGCCCAAGCACCTAATAATACGCCATCGGTGCCTACTTTCATACTGCACTTGTCGTGATGAATTGAAAATTGTTTAAAATGAAATGGTTTTCTGTGCATATGTATTATTAAATATTCTATAAATATTGTATGTTTCAATCACGAAATAACAAACAAAATATGACTGTATACAAATCTGATTTAGAAATAGCACAAAGTGTGCAAATGAACCACATCAAAGATATTGCTTCAAAGCTAAATATTGGTGAAGACCACTTAGAAATGTTTGGTAAGTACAAGGCAAAACTACCCCTTAGTTTAATAGATGAAAAAAAAGTAGGCAATAGTAATATGGTATTAGTAACTGCTATTACGCCCACACCCTCTGGTGAAGGAAAGACAACGACTTCAATAGGGTTGACAGAAGGATTGAATAAAATTGGAAAGCAAGCGGTTGTTGTTTTAAGAGAACCGTCTCTTGGTCCCGTTTTTGGAATGAAAGGAGGTGCCGCAGGAGGAGGCAGGTCACAAGTAGTACCGATGGAAGATATTAATTTACACTTTACAGGTGATTTTTCAGCCATTGAAAAAGCAAATAATTTGCTTGCTGCGATAATTGATAATAATATTCAAAGTACTAAAAATAACTTGGGAATAGATCCAAGAACTGTAGTATGGAAACGTGTAATGGACATGAATGATCGTTCGCTTAGAAACATTGTGTCAGGGATGGGAGGAAAGTCTGGAGGAATGATGAGAGAAGCGGGGTTTAACATTACAGCAGCGTCAGAAGTTATGGCTATTTTGTGCCTAGCTAACAGTATTGGTGATTTAAAAGAAAAGATAGGGAATATATACATAGGAGACACCTATGATAAAAAAGCGATATACGCACGTGATTTAAAGGCGCATGGCGCTATGACAGCGTTGCTGAAAGATGCAATTAAACCTAATTTGGTTCAAACGTTAGAAGGAAATCCTGCCTTAATTCATGGCGGACCATTTGCGAATATTGCACAAGGAACAAATTCAGTTATTGCTACTAAAATGGGAATGAGTCATTCTGAATACGTGATAACAGAAGCAGGTTTTGGAGCAGATTTAGGCGCAGAAAAATTCCTTGATATAAAATGTGGGTACGCAGGTTTGTCGCCAAAGGCAATTGTCGTGGTGGCTACTATTAGGGCATTAAAATATCATGGAGGACAATCATTGAAAGAACTTACATCTCCAAACATTGATGCTCTAAAAAGTGGTTTAGGAAATCTTGAAAAACATTTAGAAAATGTAAAAACTTTTGGAGTCCCTGGTGTAGTAGCTATTAATAAGTTTGTATCTGATACTGATGAGGAAATTGAAATAGTAAAAAATAAATGTAAGCAAATGGGGGTGCGAATAGCACTTTGTGAAGGATGGGAGTATGGTGGTGATGGATCTAAAGAATTAGCACATGAAGTAGTAAAGGCTGTAGAAAGTTGCACCACTAAATACACACCTGTTTATGATTGGGATAGTTCGATAGAAGAAAAAATAGAAGCAGTAGCTGAAAAAATATATGGAGCAGGTAAGGTGGAGTTTCAATCAAAAGCGCGCTTGAACATCAAAAAAATTGAACGCCTAGGACTCTCAAATAAACCTATTTGTATTGCTAAAACACAAAATTCTTTTAGTGACAATCCAAAAGCATTAGGAAGACCAAAAGGATTTACACTTACTATCCGAGAAATTGAAATCGCAGCAGGAGCGGGTTTTGTAATACCAATTACTGGTGATATTTTACGAATGCCAGGCTTACCTTCTATTCCGTCAGCGGTAGGGATTGATATTGATGAAGAAGGTAAAATAAGTGGTTTGAGTTAAGAACTCAAGATTTTGTTATTGTCACTTCACATTCATGCAATACCTTACTTGTATGAATGTGAAAATAGTGACT
Source organism: Cyclobacteriaceae bacterium (assembly GCA_029881895.1). Lineage (GTDB taxonomy): Bacteria > Bacteroidota > Bacteroidia > Cytophagales > Cyclobacteriaceae > JAOUKH01. Next base: position 3,069 of record JAOULS010000069.1, read on the forward strand.
TTGACCCTGTCAAGTGTCAAATTAATTTATTATTAGTCTTGTTCAGTCACAAAACTTTTGATAGCTTTTTGTATATTGTACCCGCTATTAGCTTGCAATTACGCTTTATTTTACTTCAAACCATTTGTAGTCAGCACCTTAACATAAGTGATTTTAATTATTTATTAGCGTATTTTCTTTAAAATAGCAATAACATTAAATTTAGACCTTTATAAAAGGTTAAATTTAATGTTTCACTTACTTTAATAATTAAAAACATAATAAAATGATGAAAAACAAAATCAATGTCCTCCTGATGAAAACGTTCTTAATGGTTTTTGGAGCTATTTTTTTACTTTCTTGTGGTTCGGAATCTCAATCTTCGTCAGAAGCAGTAGCTGAAGAAGAGCAAGTTGAAACAGTGCCTGATTTTCAAATTTCTCTAGCGCAATGGTCATTACACAAATCTTTTTTTGGAGAAGCGATTGAAAATTGGCAAACGTTTGGAAAATTATTTGAACAATCACCAGATTCAATATTGAAAGGTGATATAGACCCTATGGATTTTCCTGCAATTGCCGCTGGATACGGTATTAATTCTATAGAATTAGTAAATGTTTTTTACTATACAAAGGCTGAAAATAATGAATATTGGGAAGCTTTTAAACAAAAATGTGAAGAAGCAGGAGTTACTGTAGGTTTGATTATGTGTGATCGCTTGGGTAATCTAGCTGATGCTGATTCAGTGGCACGTATGACTGCAGTTGAAAACCATTATAAGTGGGTAGATGTAGCGAAATTTTTAGGAGCACATTCTATTCGAGTGAATGCAGCTGGACAAGGGACCGCAGAAGAGGTGGCAGAAAATGCTAAAGACGGACTTACTAAGTTGGGTGAATACGGTGCTTCAAAAGGAATTAATATTATCGTTGAAAATCATGGTGGGTATTCGTCAGATGGTACTTGGCTTTCAGGTGTGATGAAAGGAGTAGGGATGGATAATGTTGGAACACTTCCTGATTTTGGTAACTTTTGCTTAGAGAGAAGTCCTGATGGTTGTGTGAATGAATATGATAGATATCAAGGGATGACCGACTTAATGCCATTTGCTAAAGGTGTAAGTGCAAAATCAAACGATTTTGATGAAAATGGAAATGAAGTGAGCTCTGATTTTCTTAGAATCATGAAAATAGTGAAAGAATCAGGATTTAAAGGATATGTAGGTATCGAGTATGAAGGAAATACACTTTCTGAAGATGAGGGGATAAAGGCGACAAAAGTATTACTCGAAAAAGTATTCAAAGAACTTTAATAACAAAGACTTTCATGAAGATACAAGTTTGATTGTACGTGTTTCGTGAAAATATTTGTTGACGAAGGAAATAGTAGTAAAAAAAGGTTTATAGAGATTTCTATAAACCTTTTTTTGAGATGGAATAGGGAACTGGAGGATGATATTAGTTTTTCAAACCAACTAAAGTGTTTTTATTCTTTTCTAGCCTCAATAATGAACCCTACATTAACCGTATTATAAATAAATCGATCCTTTGTTTGATCCACTACAGAAGACTCATCCCTGTATTTTAAATTCCAATTAGTCCTATCAATGTTAAATTTTGCTTTGGCAGTAATAGTACTATCATTGTTTTCTATTCTGGATGGGAAAGTTATACTTAGAGTAGTGTCACGCATTGATAAATTCCCTGTAACAAGATGAGAGGGTTGTTTGACAATATGTCGATCAGCTGAAATAGGTTTGTGTTCAGATTCAAACTCTTCCTTTGTTTTATTATTACTCTCTGATGAATAAGGGCCAATTGATGTGATTTCAAAAATAGCAGTAGGGTAAACCTCAGCATCGAAAAAATCGTTGGACTTTAAATGGTTTATTAATCGATCGTTACGTTCGGGGTCATCCTTTAAATCAATTGTCTCAATAGAGTGAATGTCAATAACGATGTGTCCTCCAATAATTTCACCCTTTTCAATAGCAAGTTCGCCTGATTTCAACAAAATAGTTCCGTTATGTTTCCCAGCAGGCTTACTTCCAATCCATGTTACAATACTTTTGTCTAATGCTAAAGAATATAGATTGGCTTGATTACTAATGGATTTAACATCCTTGGCATTACTAACTACTGCATCTTCACTCTCTTTTGAGGTTGTGCATGAAGTGTAAATCAAAGTAATTGATATAAGAAACGAAAAGAATTTCATAAGTGATAATGTTTGATGAAGATTATGTTTTACATTTAATTTATAAATGTAGACGTATAAAAATAACAAAAATATTATGGCATTAATAAAAAGTGTAAGAGGATTTAGTCCTGTATTTGGAGAAAATTGTTTTATAGCAGAAAATGCAACGATAGTGGGAGAAGTTACAATGGGAGAGAATTGTTCTATTTGGTTTAATGCGGTTATCCGAGGAGATGTTAATTCTATTACTATCGGTGATAATACTAATGTTCAAGATGGCGCAGTTATTCATTGTACTTATAAAAAAGCAAATACCACCATTGGAAATAATGTGTCAATCGCACATAATGCTATTGTTCATGGTTGTACTATTGAAGATAATGTACTTATTGGAATGGGAGCAATAGTAATGGATGATGCAATTGTAAAAAGTAATGCTGTCATAGCAGCAGGAGCCGTTGTGTTAGCAGGGACGGTTGTTGAAGGAGGAAGTATTTATGCAGGTATGCCTGCGAAAAAAATAAAAAATATTGGAGAAAATATGGAAAAGGTGATTTCAAGAACTGCCCAAAATTATCCGATGTATGCAAAATGGTATAAAGAATAATACTAATATTTTTTGCTTTTAATGCTAAATATATTAGTTTTACGTAAAGCAATAGAATATGACCTACTATATTGACAATACAGCTGGATATAAATTAAAAATAGATAGCAAGAAATTGAATTCAGGGAAGCACCAAGTACGATTTCAGACGCAAAACGAAAATGAAAAAAATAGATATGGGTATGTGTTGGCTGAAAAGGATAGCACGTTAAAAGAAGTAGTAGAACAAATAAGAATAGAATTGCAAAAAATGAAGAAAGGCGATCTTTACTTTCATAGTCATTTGTACTCATTAGGAAAAGCGAAACAACAATCGAACGTTTTTGTATTCGAATATTAAAACATAATCATGACATTAATAAGCGAAAATATTAAATACCTAAGAAAAAAAACAGGAGATACCCAAGGCGAATTTGCTGAAAAAATAGGGTTAAAACGATCGTTAGTAGGTGCGTATGAAGAAGGAAGAGCAGACCCTCGGATCTCTAACCTCATTAAAATGGCCGAAATTTTTGATGTTTCTGTGGATACTATTATAAATACAGATATAACGAAAATGACCGATGAGCAATTAAGTTTTAATAAAAATAGTAGAGGATCAGAAATTTTGGCAATAACCGTTGATGAGCAAGGAAATGAAAATGTAGAATTAGTACCTCAAAAAGCAGCAGCAGGTTATACCAATGGGTACGCTGATCCTGAATTTATAAAAGAATTACCGAAATTTCATTTGCCTATACTTCCAAAAAATGCTACCTATCGTGCTTTTGAAATACATGGCGATAGTATGTTACCATTACTTTCTGGAACCATTGTTGTTGGAGAATATATCGATAATTTAAAAAATATAAAAAACGGCAAAACATATATCCTTGTAACTAGAAAAGAAGGAGTAGTGTATAAGCGACTGTTTAATTATATTGATGAAAAAGGGAGTCTTTTCCTAGTTTCAGACAATAAACAATATTCTCCTTATGAAATAACACCAGAAGAAGTGTTAGAGGTTTGGGCTAGTAAGGCATACATAAGTGTCCAATTCCCTGATATAGAGCCTGAAAAAGATGTTTCAGTAGGTCAATTGGCCTCTATGGTGTTAGATTTGCAGAAGGAAATAGTGAATTTAAAAGAAAGAGATTAATTATGTTTTTTGTAGTTCTTCAACCATCTTTGAGATATGCTTTTTAGCGTCAAACATGTTTTCGTAAATAGCTGAAATAAGATGGTCTTTGTTAAGAAGGTAGGTAATTCGTTTTGACATGTTCAAAATTGGAATACGAGCCTTATAGAGTTTAGAAACTTTTCCATCTATGTCTGATAGTAACTCAAAAGGAAGGTTGTAATTTTCTTTAAATTTAAGATGTGTAGAAATAGAATCTGTGCTGATTCCAATAACATCAATAGATAACTTATCAAAAACATCAAAATTATCTCTAAATCCACAAGCCTCTTTAGTACATACTGTAGTAAAATCTTTGGGATAAAAATACAGAATACATGCTTTTGATTTAACAGCGTCACTTAATGAAAAATTTTCTCCTAAGGTAGAAGGAAGAGTGAAGTCAGGAGCTTTTTTCCCAATGCGTAGCGACATAGTTTTAATTGTGAGTGATGAATTCGGGTGTAATTTCTTCAACTTCTACATTTCCAAAATCGTTTATTTTTATCAATTTCACTTCTTTTATTTCATTTATTAGCATCGGGTCGTATTTTGCTGCAACACGGATGTAATTTTCTGTATACCCATGAATTAGTCCATTTTCAACATCATCCTCAAACAATACACTTGCTTTTTTTGTAAGGTTTTCTTCGTAAAAATTTCTTCGTTTTTTCTCGGAAAGGTTACGCAACATTTTTGAACGTTCATTTCTTGTTTTCATCGGCACAATGTCTTTCATGGTTGCCGCTAATGTATTGTCTCGCTCTGAATATGTAAATACATGTAAATACGATATATCAAGACCATTTAAGAAATTATAGGTCTCTGTAAAATCAGCATCCGATTCCCCTGGAAAACCAACAATAACATCTACACCAATACAGCAATGAGGCATTTTTAGTTTGATTTCCGCAACTCTCTTCTCGTATAGCTCACGCTCATATCTCCTCTTCATCGCTTTTAATATTTTATTTGAGCCCGATTGTAATGGGATATGAAAATGTGGAACAAATCGTTTTGATTTAGCTACAAATGAAATGGCTTCATGGTGTAGAAGGTTAGGCTCAATGGAAGAAATTCTAAACCTACTTATTCCCTGCACTTGATCCAATGCTTTTATTAAATCTATAAAACGTTCTTGCCGTTTCCCGTTTTGTATTCCGAAATCTCCTGTATTTACACCTGTAATTACAATTTCGTTAGTGTCAGTTTTTGCTATTGCATTAGCAGAATTTATTATGTTTTGAATAGTGTCACTCCTGCTCTTTCCTCGTGCTAATGGTATGGTGCAAAACGTACACCCATAATTACATCCATCCTGTACCTTTAAAAAAGTACGCGTACGGTCATTAACCGAATAGGCATTGTTGAATATTTTTGCTTCCGATATTTCAGATGTTAAAAGTTGAGTTTGTGGCTTGCGAATAAATCCATCTAATAATTCTACTAATCTGAATTTTTCGGCTGCTCCTAAAACGGCATCTACACCTTCTATTTCAGATATCTCTTTAGGTTTTAGTTGAGCATAACAACCTATTATTGCGATGAAAGCATCGGGAGAAATTTTTCTGGCTTCACGAACTACCTTTTTACATTTTTTATCTGCATTTTCAGTTACTGAACAAGTGTTGATAATGTAAATATCAGGGGTGTCTATAAATTCAGCTTTTAAATATCCTTTTTCTTCTAGTTGTCTAGAGATGGTGGAAGTTTCTGAAAAGTTTAGCTTGCAGCCAAGTGTGTAAAATGCAACTTTTTTCATTCTTATATTGAAATAGAATCACAAATTTAAGGAGAAATAATACACCCAACAAGTTGTACTACGATCACTATTTTATATAGCGGATGTATTGAACTTAAATTTGATTATTATTTCTAGTGTGTGGAGAGTAGTCTTCTATGATAATTAATCTGCCCTAAATGATAACTAAGGTGTGTAGAGAGGTGTAATAGAAAAAATTCTGTTGTCATAGGATGACCAAATATTTCGATGGGATAACCTTGTTGTAAAGTCGCAGGGGTAATCGTAGTTAAAATGGAATTTACTACTTCTTTTGTAATAATAATTTCTTTTTTAATACGATTTAAAGGAACGGACGAGCTGCTGAATTCTAATTCACGATTACGGATATAATCAGAATTTCCTAAAATTGTTCCAACATAATATTGTAAGTTCCCACATATATGTAACGCTAAATTTCCAGCAGAGTTACTAATATGTTTATTTATGACCCATATTTGATTTTCTTCTTTGTATTCGGATAGTTCAGTAGTGACTTTATCCAAGTCACGTTGAAATAGTGTGTTTAAAGAATTTGTCATATATTAAGTTATCGTTTTTGTTTTTTACGTTTAACTTTTTTCTTTTTATCAGAGACACTAGCTCCTTTTTTAAATTCACGAACATCTAGCATAAAATTATAACTTATGTTTAGACTAGCTACCCTGTAGTTGGCTATAAAGTTATCAGTAAACTGTATAAAACTATTGCTTAATACAACCTCACTATCTTTTTTGCCTAAAAAAGTTTGTCCATGAGTATACCGCAGTTCAATACCTACAAATTCCCTTAGTCGTGTTTGTAGGTTAATTCCTGCACCAACTTCTAACCCAAACAAAAAGCGATTTGAGTTAGTTAAGAACATTACATCATCGGTGGTAGCATCTGCCGATTCAAATTTTAGTTTATAAGAAAAAGGCTCAGCAACATCTTTGAATTCCCCCTTTCCACCCATCCAATAGCTAATATTTGGGCCAATTTCTAGGTACCAAGCCGATTCCATGTTCTCTTTAAGATTAACTTTAAACTGCCTACGAATCATCATTGGTAATTCTAAAAAATTATATTTAGAAATATGTGTGAGCCTTCCTTGATCTGATTGAATAATATTTTTTCGACCCCTTCTAACATAACTTAGTTCGGCTACCAAAGAGTATTCCTTTTTTAAAGGAACATTTACGAATCCTCCTATAGTAAACCCAAGTCTAAATTTAGAATCCAATGTGTCTTTGACGGTTATATCGTCAAAAACGGTTTTATACCCTTGTATGCTTCCTTTTGGACCCCAAAATATTTGGGCAGACAAAGAAGTTGATCCGATAAAAAACGCAAACGCAAATAGTAGTTTAATTTTTCTCATATATTGTCCAAGATAATAAAAAAAATAATAGACTAAAGTCATAGATCATATACTTTATGTCTAAATTATATCTAATTTCGGTCTAAAGTTCGTATAATTGCTGATAGTATATAATAACTCAATAAAGATTTTTTGATTTTCTTCATAATACGTGTTATATTTCTGATAATTAATGGAGTTGTATTTTTTGATGTAAGTAAACATACGCATGATTAGAAAGGCGTTTTTTATTTTTTTATTTTTTAGTTGTACATTAGTCTCCGCCCAAGAATCCTCTAATTTCACCCAATTCTATATGAATCCATATAGAATAAACCCTTCCTATGCGGGGATTGAAGGTAGAGGGGCAGTGTTTTTGACATACAAAAAACAATGGGCGGGTATTGAAGGTGCTCCTACTATTATGAATTTTTCTTTTCATAATACCTCAGAATCCAATGCTAATTTTGGATTAAATATTAATAATGATGCTGTCGGAATTATTAATTCCACCTCTTTTTCACTAACGCTTGGTTACACTTTACCTGTTTCGAAGAATAAATACGTGAGATTTGGAATATCAGCTGGAGCAGCAATGAATACATTCGATACAGATAAATTAGGAGATGCATTTTTGACCGATCAACAATTGGCGGGCTTACTCACCAATAGTTTTAATATGGTTGGAGATGTAGGGCTGTCTTACCATAGTAAATTTTTCTCTATTGGAGCTACTGTACCAGATGTATTTTCTAAAACCTATGACTCATTAAGTAGTTTTGGTGTTGGTGATTTTTCTGCAACCGATAGATTAATTTTTCACTCCAATTACCGTTATTATTTTGGGTTTGAAGATAAATTTGCCATCGAACCTCACGTGATATATAGATTAAGATCGAAACTGCCGAGTCAGTATGAAGCAGCCTTGATTTTTCATATGAATCATGCTTTTTGGATTGGCGGAACATACAAGCAAAATTTTGGAATATCTGGAGTGGGGGGGATTAAAATTAATGCACTTTTTGCATTAGGGTACTCGTATAGTATTAGTAGCTCTGGATTAAATGAATTAAATACTCCTTCGCATGAGATACAAATGAATTTGCTGTTTGGTAAAAAGCAAAGGCATAAGCAGGTGTATTCTTTTACCGACTCTAAAAAACCAATTGTAAAAAAGACGAGAAGACAATTGCTTGCTGAACAACATAAGGCAGAGAGAGAGAGAATTGAGGAGGAAAAGGCAGCTGAGGCGAAAGCTGCAATTGTAAAAGCCGAGCAACAAAAGGCAGAAGAAGTAAGGCAACAGCAAGCAGAAGCCAAACGCATAGCCGAACAACAAAAGGCAGAAGAAGTAAGACAACAACAAGCAGAGACAAAACGCATAGCTGAGCAACAAAAGGCAGAAGAAGTAAGACAACAACAAGCAGAGACGAAACGCATAGCTGAACAACAAAAGGAA
>JAOULS010000070.1 GCA_029881895.1 Cyclobacteriaceae bacterium
ATGAAAATAGAAACTTGCTTTCTTTTTTCATTAAAGTATTCATTTTCTTCTGCGTCTTCTATCACTACCACCTTTCCATCAGCAGGGGCTATAATTATTCGATCATCAATTTTTTCAACCTTACGTATTGGGTTTCTGAAAAATTGAAGTACTAGTAAATACAGTACTATGGTTGTCGCGATCACCAGTTGTTGTACCAGCTCTGCGGAGGGTAAAAAATAGGCTACCGCATAATTAATACCACTAAAAATAATCAGTAATACAAACAGTAATGTTCGTCCTTCTTTATGTATCATATCTACGTTTTAGAAAAATATCGTATAAACTAAAATGAATATTTCTGACAAAAATAATTAATATCCTCCACGATATTTATATGTTTTAGCAACTTTATCTATTGCCACGATATAAGCGGCTATTCTCATAGGTACATCATATTCTATCGATGTTTTATAAACTTTTTCAAAAGCATCTTTCATTATCCTGTCCGAACGCCTGTTTACCCTCTCTGCTGTCCATTTATAGCCTAATCGATTTTGTACCCATTCAAAATAAGAAACCGTTACCCCCCCAGCATTTGCCAAAATATCCGGTACTACAATGATTCCTTTTTCATTAATAATCTTATCCGCTTTTGCTGATGTAGGGCCATTTGCTCCTTCCACAATTAATTTTGCTTTTATATCGGCAACATTCTTTATGGTAATCACATCCTCCATAGCGGCAGGTATTAACACGTCCACTTCAAGAGTAAGCAATTCACTTCCCTCAATTCTTTCAGCACCATCAAATCCTTCTAGCGACCCATTATTGCCCTCACGGTAAAGTATCGCCTTGTTAATGTCAATTCCGTTTTCATTGTAATACGCTCCAGAAATATCACTTACGGAGATTATTTTCATTCCACGCTCTTCTAAAAGAAGTGCCGCATAAGAACCCACATTACCAAACCCTTGCACCGCACCGGTAGCATTGTAAGGATTAATTTTTAACTTGCCCATAGCGGCCAAGGCCGTTACCATCACCCCACGACCTGTCGCTTCGGTACGGCCCAACGAGCCCCCTAACACAAGTGGTTTCCCTGTAACCACAGAATTGACGGTCATTCCTTGTGTACGCGAGTAAGCATCCATCATCCAGGCCATTTCCCTTGGCCCTGTTCCCATATCAGGTGCAGGTATATCTCGGTCTGGTCCAAAAATTTCAATCATTGATTGCGTATAGGCACGAGTAAGTCGCTCTCTTTCTCCCGAAGACATCTCTCTGGGATTACAACATACTCCTCCTTTTGCTCCACCATAAGGAATGTCGACTACGGCACACTTCCAGGTCATCCATGCCGCTAGTGCTTTCACCTCGTTAATATTTACACCGGGGTCGAAACGCACCCCTCCTTTAGAAGGGCCTAATATCGTGGAATGAATCACACGATGTCCTTCGAACACACGTATCGAACCATCATCCATAGTGATAGGTAATGAAACGGTAACTTGTTTGGCTGGCGATTTTAGAACATTATACACCTCTTCATCAAGACCTAGTGCTTCTGAAGCAATCTTGAACCTCGACATCATTGACTCGAAAGGGTTTTCGTGATCAACGATTGGAGCTGGCTCTTTATAACCTATATATCGTAGTATTATTGTTGTTTAATTCGGTTGTAAATTTATATAAATTAACCTGATAGATACTACAATATTTTAAAGAATTAGCGAGTTAAGTAATTAATAGCTACTGCTTTCGAAGCAACTCTCTCGTTTGATAAATATGGGGTGAATAGTAGGACGCACACCACATTGTTATTAGAGCCAAAAGATTTCGAAAAAAGTAATGATAAAAGGAATGGATAACAATAAGCCATCGAAACGATCTAGAAAGCCTCCATGACCCGGAATTGCTGTTCCTGAATCTTTTATAGACATACTTCTTTTAAAGAGAGATTCTACCAAATCACCATACGTACCACATACGGTCATAATTATACCCGAAGAAATCCACTGGTAGGGATTTAAATCAAAAAAGTACAGTGATAAACCATACGCCATGGAAATTGCTAAAAATAATCCTCCAATAAATCCTTCCCATGTTTTTTTTGGTGAAATTCGTTCGAAAAGTTTACGTCTACCAAAATAGGTGCCTGCAAAATAAGCTCCCGTGTCACTTGCCCACAACATAAGTAAAAGCCCAAGCACTATTTCATAGCTATAGTGCCCTAAGCTAAAAGCTGAAACATTGAGTAATGCAAAAGGGAGTGCCACATATACTATTCCTAAAAAGGTGATGCCAATATTTACAAAAGGATTAGCATCCGATTTTTTATACAATTTGATTAAGAAAATACCAAATACGATCGGAAAGATTAAAAAATAGTACTGATAGCCAATAATGTCTTTTTCTTCTAGAAATGAAATAGTGAAGATAAGAGACCCTGAAATTGTTCCATACCATTTTAGAGGTACCATCCCATCAAGGCCTGTTAGTTTATAAAACTCTAATTGAGTGGCCATACACAATAAAAAGAAAATAGCAAAATAAGCCCAGTCGCTATACGCTACCGCAGCAATTATAATAAACACCCCTATTAATCCAGCAATTACTCGCTGAGTAAGGTTGTTATACTTATTCAAAGCGGATGTCATCATCTATTATTTTTATTGCTTTTAGTATGTTATGTCGTTCAACTTTTATTTCGAATGACCCAAAATTATTAAAAGCAGAGTTTTTATTGTTCACTATTACTGAATTTATTCCTTTTTCAAAGAGAACGCTTCTAACAATTTCTGCTCGATGTTGTAATTGATCGCTATATATTTTTTGCCACTGACTCATGTATGAGAGGTAGTGGTACTATTTAATTTTCTAAAATAATAGATTAACACAAAGGATACTACTCCTGAAACAATAAAAGTTGATAGCGGAACGGATTCTTGTGTTTCCAAGTCCAAAATATTAGTGTCAAAATAGTCAAATTCATACATATACATCAGCAACAACATAAAACCATTATTCGCAATATGCGCCACCATGGGGACAATTAAATTACCTGACCAATGATACAAATAGCCAAACAAAGCCCCTAACAATACCCGAGGAATAAATCCAAAAAACTGTAAATGAATGGCACTAAACATAATTGCTGACGCCCAGATAGCCACATGAATGTTTTTATATGCCTTGTGAAAATAGTTTTGTAGAAACCCTCGAAAAACAAGCTCTTCACCAACACCAGGTACAATTGCGATAACAATAAACGCCAACACAAAAACACCTGTAGACTCAAATTCGGTAAGGTATTTCGTTAGCTCCATGGCCCGGTTTTCCATATCTCGTGCATAGTTTTCAAATGCTGACAAAAATTCTGGGAAATGTATGTTGGCATTCCACTCTACGAACCATGAATTGAAGCCTGTGAAAGCAAGTGAAATAATAACCGCCAAAGAGATAACTATTGGCGTTGTTTTTTTTGAAAAAAATAGGTTCACCCTCTTTTTTTCATATAAAATCATAAACAAAGTAGGTACTACTATAAAGCCAATGATAGCGGATACACCTTGCATAACATACGCAGGCACTTTAAAAGCATTACTAGCCGTTATATCATTTGTTATTTCCATGTATTCTGACAGATCACCATCGAAAAACAAAAATCCAGCAAAAAAACCTATTCCTCCTCCCACTACTGTAGCGCCAAGAAAAGATAAAACTAAAATCAGAAGCGCAGAGGTGTAAGGACTCTTTCCTTCGCTTAGCGTTAGTTCATTGTCAAAATTATTCATTATTGCTTTCTGTTTAATTAATTTTTCAATCGCTTTTGATTGACTAACTTTGTATCAAAACCATAAAGATACACTTTTGATAAAGATTGGTAACGTAGAACTTGAAGATTTTCCTTTATTACTCGCTCCGATGGAGGATGTGAGTGATCCCCCTTTTAGGGCGGTATGTAAAGAAAATGGTGCTGATATGATGTACACGGAGTTTATTTCTTCTGAGGGCTTAATTCGAGATGCCGCAAAAAGCGTTCAAAAATTGGATATTTATGATTATGAGCGGCCTATCGGCATCCAGATTTTTGGTGATAAAATAGATTCTATGCGACAAGCTGCTGCTATTGCAGAACAAGCACAGCCCGAAATTATTGATATTAACTATGGATGCCCGGTAAAAAAAGTGGCTTGCAAAGGTGCGGGAGCAGGTATATTACTTGATCTGCCAAAAATGCAAGAGATGTCTGCTGAAATCGTAAAACAAGTGTCGCTCCCTGTTACTGTAAAAACACGATTAGGGTGGGACGCCAACACCATCAAAATTGTTGAAGTTGCGAAACGATTACAGGATGTGGGGTACAAGCATTGTCTATCCATGGACGAACACGTCAGCAAATGTATAAAGGAGTGGCCGACTGGGATCCCATCGCTGAAGTAAAAAATCACCCAGATATCCATATCCCTATTTTTGGGAATGGTGATATTGATAGTCCTGAGAAAGCATTAGCCTATAAAGAAAAATATGGGGTAGATGGTATTATGATTGGCAGAGCTGCTATTGGCTATCCGTGGATATTTAATGAAATAAAACACTACTTAAAAACAGGTGAAAAACTTCCTGTTCCTACTATAGCTGACCGAGTGGAAGTATCAAAAAAACATTTAGCCTTCTCGGTAGAGTGGAAGGGTGAACGAAAAGGACTTTTCGAAATGCGAAGGCATTATACCAACTATTTTAAAGGTGTACCTGATTTTAAACCGTTTCGGACAAAATTAGTTGAAATCGAGCGTTATGACGAGGTGCTCGAAGTGCTGAATCAAATTGAGGATAAATTTTCAGGGATATTTAGAAAAGAATAACGGGTAAGAAACTATTGCTCCAAACAAGCTTGAGGAAAAGACTGTAACATGGCTTGGCTTTTTTTATTAGGTTTCCTCCCAATTTCTGAAAAAGGGATGTTCTCAATTCGATACGATTTCCAATATTTATAATCAAAATGCCACCATTCGTATTCGTATACACTAAACCCATGTTCCTCCATGGTCTTCCTCAATAAGTCCCTCATTTGCCGTTGTTCTTCTGTTCCCCCTTTATAATCAGGATATGAACGTTCGCTCATTTCATCATACTTGCCTGTCATCTCTACCTGCTTTCCTGTAGAAATTTTATAAAGGGTCAAATCTACGGCACACCCTCTATTATGCCGTGACCCGTTTTTAGGGTTTGCTACAAATTTTTTATCCTCCTCTGGAGTGATGTCCCAAAATGTTTTTGTGACACTCCAAGGTCGGTATCCATCAAAAATAATTAGGCCAAAGCCTGACTCTTTCAACTTTTGATTCACTTTTACTAATGCCTGTGCAGCTGGGCGTTGTAGAAATGCTCTTGCCTCGGTATATACTGGTTTACCTACAAAATTATTAGAAGTAGCATATCGAATATCTAATTTAAAAGAAGGGTCAAGCCTAATTAATTCAATTAACTCTGATTTTTTAAACTTCCCTTCTTCTACAGGAGGCTTTACTTCACAGCCCATTACTATGGCTAGACTCAGTATCACAAGCGCCCATGTAGAGCTAGTTTTATACCGTATACCCCTATTATTCATTTTGTAATGATTAATATCTGTTTTATAAAACACAGATTCTCATTCAGAGAAAAAACCAACTACTTTTAACTAAACATATGCTTTCGCATATTAATAAAACCTTGTTTATGCCGTTGCCAATTTTGTGTTTACTGATCCTTTTCCTAACTTATAAAGCATCGTAAAATGACTTTTTAATGCACCAAAAAATGTCTTGTGTTGGTAGTAAGGTACATTGTGTTTTTTTGCTGTTTCTTTAACAATACTAGCGATGTTTCTATAGTGTACATGACAAATGTTTGGAAACAAATGGTGCTCTATTTGGTAGTTTAACCCTCCAATAAACCATGAGAAGAATATGCTTCCATTGGCAAAATTAGAGGTGGTTTTTAACTGATGAATGGCCCAATTATTCTCCAAACTACTTTTATCATCCACCTTATAAAAACTCGTTTCTTCAAGAACATGAGCCGATTGAAAAATTAAGGCTAATATTAGTCCACTTATAAAATGCATTAATAAAAATCCTAGCAATACTTGCCACCATATTAAATCTGTTGCAATGATTGGTAGTGCCAAGAAAAGTGCTAAATACCAAATTTTATTAAATATGATCTCAAATATCGCTCTAGCAAACGTTATCCCTTGTGCTTTTAATAAGTCACTTTTGTTGTAGCGTATTATCTGATCAAAGTCTTTAGCAATCAACCAGTAAATAGTCAAAATACCATATAGAAATGGTGCATATAGCACTTGAAATTTATGTATTCCGTTTCGTGGTTGTGTTGGTGAAAATCTGATGATTCCTTTTTTATCAATATCCTCATCGTAACCATGAACATTAGTAAAAGAGTGGTGCAAAACATTGTGTTGGATTTTCCAATTCAAGGGATATCCTCCAATAAAATTGAGTAAATATCCGAGTGCATAATTTACTTTTTTATTGTTCGAATACGATCCGTGGTTGGCATCGTGCATCACTGATAATCCTATGCCTGACATTCCAAACCCCATTATTGCCCACATTATCATCGAAGGCCACAGTTGTGTAACTTCTCCTACCACCATTAAAACTAGTGGGGTAAAGTATAAAGTTAACATAAACACCGTTTTAAATTTCATGTTGAAATTTGCGTGTTTAGATATGTTGTTTTCCTTGAAATAATTGTTTACGTTTTTTCTTAATTCTGTGAAGAATTCTGGTTTATCCTCCAAATTAAATTTGACAGCCTTTACATTCATAGGGATAGGTTTGTTTTTATAGTCTAATTTTCTCCCCCAACGTTTAATCGCATTAGGGTTTCAAAAAGAATAATTCGCAATTTAATCAACTATTATTAAATAGAAGAACGATGTGCTAATTTGTTTGTTCTACAGGTAAAAAATGACTTCCTCCCCACTCACTCCAAGAGCCATCAAAAACAGATATCTTGTTGTTTCCTGTCATTTCTGCTGCCAATGCAAGGATACATGCTGTTATGCCTGAACCACAACTCATGATGAGAGGTTTTTTGTCTGTTGTGCTATCACTAAAAAGTTGAGCCAGCTGATTTTTAGATTTTAATTTTCCGTTATCAATCACACGAGCATAATGCATGCTTATCGATTTTGGAATATGTCCACTTCTTAACTCTGCTCTGGGTTCTGGTGTTTTGCCATAAAATCGATCTTCTGCTCTCGCATCTAGTATTAGATGTGTCTCCGTTTCTACAGCATTCAACACCTCGTTTGAGGAGACAAAAAAAGAAGGATCATATTTAGCTGTAAAATTTCCTGCCCTACATGTATACGGTTGTATTTCCAAGCTAGTGTTATTTTCTTTTACCCATTCTGGGAAGCCCCCGTCTAGTATTGCAACGTTATCATGTCCCATCGCACGAAACATCCACCAAGCCCTTGCGCTAGAGTATATACCATGTAAATCATAAATAATTACAATGCTTTCATTATTTATGCCCAGTATTCTTGCTTCATTTTCGAACTGTTCTTCGGAAGGCATGGTGTTGGGAAAAGGGCTATCAGTAGTGCTAAACTTATTTTTTAGATCAAAAAACCGAGCAGTAGGTATACCCTCTTTCTTTAGACTTTCATTTAAATTAGTCCCTGCTTTTGGAATGGTAGCATCCAATATCACCACGTCTGCATGATTGATGTTATCAAACAACCATTTTGCACTCACCACCGAACTAAATTCCTCCATCATTATTAAGAATTAATACTTTTTACCAACCAGTATACTATATAAAACACAGTAGCTGATGTTCCATAATAGTATAACACTTTTTTGCGGTGCTGAGTGTCTTCCCACCACAAAGCAACCCAGGGCTTATAAAAGCCAATGAAAATAAATAACACACTTATACTAGCGCTGCCAAGTAAAAGGTATTCTATAATTTGTTTGTTTGACACCCGTACTTTTGTGTTATTTTTGTACTACATAGGTGCCAGCAATCATATCATGCAACGCCTGCTTCTTTTCAGTAAACGCAGCCATAATATAACCTATCATAAAAATAAAGCTTGAAATGATTTTCCCTAAGGATCGAATCATCGCCTTCGTAAAATCTAATCGTTCTCCATTGGTGTCTGTCACAATTATTCCTACAGCCATCTTGCCCAAGGTAGCTTGATGCTTACTAGACTCCATTAAAGAATAATACAACAGGTTAATTAAAAAGGAAAGTAATGCTATTGAACTCACCATACTTATTATGGAGGTTAAAAGAACGAAAATATCCTCCTCTGCTAAATCCGTTAATTGATTAAAGTCAAACGCAGCAAATCCTAAACCAAAAACGGCTAAAATAGGAATGATTAAAAAGGATTGTGTGAGTTGAATAACAATGTAATCGATAATGAATGCCGCAAACCGCATCCAGAACCCCGCATATTTTGTGTCGCTCATGGCTGATGGATTTTTTAGTTCAATTAATGTTCAAAGTAATGATTTGAAATTATGCGACCAAGGATTTTATTATTTAGTGGTGAAATAATCGGTTAACTCCCCTCATCATCCTGTTGGTTTATTTTTTTCTAAACAACATCATGCCCATACTTCGTTGTTGATGAACCACTACCGATTTGATTGGCTCAATTAATGACAAGTGATGCTCCGTAAGAAAGGCATCAAGATTATCAATATCAAATAAATATCGTTGCGACCCATCAGGTAATTTATAAACCCCCGAATCGGTTGGGGTTAACGCATCTATTCCTAACCCGGTAGTCATTCGAACAAAAAGCGTTCCTTTTGGTTTTAACACCGCTACCATTGCTTTTATCATTGCATTAAAATGGTCGTGGTCTCTTGCAAAGTGCAATACAGCACTAGAAATGATATAGTCAAACACATTTGGAGGGAACATCATTTCTTCGATTGTGGTTTCTACAAACCGTTCTGGTTCATGTGCGTTTGCGCTCATTTTAAGCATCTTTATAGCTGTTGCATTTGCATCTACCCCAAACACATCATAGCCGTTATTTAGTAAATAAACCAAATTTCGCCCCTCTCCACAGCCTGCATCGAGTACCTTCATGGCTTTTGTAATGCTATTTTTAAGGATTTGGTCTAAAAGATAAATATCAATATTCCCCAGTTCTTTGTTTAATTCTTGTACGGTCATTTGTTACTATTTAATGCTTTTTTAAATGCTGATTTTCCTGCCTCGATAATTTCTTCTGCTTTATAAAAAGCAAATGTAGCACACGTCTCTCTAGAAACACTTACTAAAATGTCTGGTTGATGCTTCTCTATTGTGTGTGTGGAAATTTGATCTTGCATAAGGTCAACCGATTTACTTAACAACTCAAAATAACTCATTTTTGCTTCCTTGCTTTTTGACTTGGATGCCTGTATACGCTGTGGCACTAATTCTTCCCATTTCGATAAAAACTGATCAAAGATTCCTGTTTGTTTTGGTTTCTCTATCGCTATGTATTTTTGGGGTTTACGATAAACGATTGGTGCATTCACATCCGACACCACCACAAGATCCCCTTTCTTTTTTATCACATGATTTATAGGTATAGGGTTCATCACCGCACCATCTACCAGCTCAATGTTATTATAAACACTAGGCTTAATTACCAATGGAATAGCCGCAGAGGCTCTAAGTGCCGTAAATAAGCTTCCTGAATTAAAAACAACTTCTTTTCGGTTCATAATATCTGATGCCACGGCACTAAAAGGAATGGTTAGCTCTTCAATCTTTATGTCTTCTACAAATTTTTTCATTTCGTTGAAGACCTTATCTCCACGAATAAACCCTTGAGTACTAAATGTAAAATCCACCAACCTGAAAACTTCAAGTTTATCGAGTTGCAATAGCCATTTTTTATATACTTCTAATTTTCCTGCTGCATACATACCGCCAACCACAGCACCAATTGAACTTCCAGCGATTGCGCTTATTGTATAGCCATTTTCTTCCAATGCTTCAATTACACCAATATGTGCTATTCCCCTAGCTCCTCCGCTAGATAATACGAGTGCTACATTTTTGGTTTTTTTTGTCATTGAACTTAGATAATATGAAATATTTTGTGTGTCAGTCGTTAAGTTTATGAAATCTTTACTAATTATGTAATTGATGTTGTGAATTTTTTAAAATTATAACTATTGAAATTTACATTTATGAATTTCCGTTTTGTTGTATTTGTTGTATTTCTCTTTGGGGTTTCTTCATTTAATTTGTTTTCGCAAACCATACATACGCAATGGCTTGATCTAAACCCTTTAATTTATGTCGACAGCCTTCCTAAATACATTTCCAAAACGAAGTCTATTGCTGTTGTTGTTGCAAAAAACCGAGAAGACGGGCAAAATTTAGCCCACCTTTTTCACCCGATATTTATAAAGTCGGGGATTGATCCCGTGAGTTACTATCATGTTGACGATTTGTTTGCCAATGCATTTATTTCTAAAAAGCTTTCGGAAGAGTTTGTGAAGCGTGACATAAAATATATGGTGGTGCTAAGCAATCAACAACGTGGATATGAAATTGTAATAACTCCCTTTAGTAAGTCCGAATCATTTATTAATGCAGGAGGGAAAGCGTGGCGTATGCAAAATATTGATGCTAAGATTATTGGAAAGGCTATTTATGCATTGTCTTATTCATTTGAAAGACAGAATTTACTAGTTGTTGACCAACCTGAATTCAGACCCATAAATTCACCGATTAAAGGTCAGCGGCTAGAGGCCTTTAAACCCGACCTACGTTCCGAAACATTATATATTCCTTTGTTCGAAAAACATGTCCCCGATTCTACAATCGTTTATTCAAATGAAGCGCTAGCGAATATCACGCAACATAATAATGGTGTGGATCAGAAAAACGAAGAGCTTAAATCTCTGTTCTCAGAATACCCTTTTCCGTATTCTTTTATTGAGGGTGATTTAATACCCAAAGAGTTGATGAAAAATAACATTCGTTATGTACTAGATGTAGTACACACGACTAACCACGACATTCGTTCGGTATTAAACTATAAAGAAAAAATAACTGGAGTTACTGAATATGTAACCGTAAGTATGGATAGAGGACAGGGAAAAATAAAGCGAATTTCAGCCAATGCCCCTACTTATAAATATTATATAAAACACCTGCCTTCTAATTCATACTATTTAGGTACTAAATGGGATGCGGATCTCTCTTGGCAAGAGGCGTTACAAAACCATATAGGATTATTAGTCGCTGAAATTAGTCGCTAGTTATTTTTACGAAAACGATTTCTTTATAAATGATACCCTGATGAGGTTTTGGATGATAATTTTGTTTCGTTTTTAGAAAGAAATAAGTCCACCTCTCTAGCCGCTTCTCGCCCTTCGTGTATTGCCCAAACCACTAATGATTGTCCTCTTCTCATGTCACCTGCTGCAAATATTCCTTCTCTAGAGGTTTTAAATTTATCCGTTTTTACATTACCCCTTTCATCCACCTCAATATCCAACTGAGTGAGCAACCCTTCTTTTTGTGGGTGTAAAAACCCTACC
>JAOULS010000298.1 GCA_029881895.1 Cyclobacteriaceae bacterium
GCTGGTGCAAAAGTAGATATAGAAAAAATTGAACTACTGAGTGAAACAATCAACAACTTTGACATCAACGAGGGCTCTGTAACATTTTCGCCAGATGGAAAAACAATGGTTTTTGCACGGGGCAACAATGGAAAGAAAAAAGGATCGGCCGATGTGAATTTGTTTATGTCAAGATTAAGAAATGGCGTTTGGATTGCCCCTCGTATGCTAAGTATTAATAAAGTAAATTCTTGGGATTCATCTCCTGCTTTCAGTACCAACGGGAAAGTGTTGTATTTCGCATCTAACAGAAAGGGAGGAAATGGGGGAACGGATATTTATTCGGCAAAAATGAATTCAAGAGGACGATTTAGCAAAGTAAAAAACATAGGCACTTCGATCAACACTTCTGGAAACGAAATGTTTCCTTACATTTCTGATGATGGACATATGTATTTTGCCTCTGATGGTCATCCTGGATTTGGAGGACTTGATTTGTTTTACGCAAAAAGAAGTAATGGAAAAACGATAGTAGAAAATTTAGGTGAACCAATCAACTCAAATGCTGATGACTTCGGATTGTACTTATTTAAAGCAGATAGAGGTTTTTTCACCTCTAATCGAGCTGGAGGAAAAGGAGACGATGATATCTACACTTTTGTAAATGATGATCCGAATTTGAAAGTGGTGAATTACTATCTAAGAGGCATTACAATGACTCATGATGAAAATGATAGTTTGAAAATACTCCCTAATACCAAGGTACAACTATTAGATATTAATAATGACGAACTTGATGAAACCACTACGGGTATTAATGGTGAATTTTTATTCAGAGTATATGAACATGAACGATATGTATTAATTGGGGAGTATGTAGGGAAAACCGAGCGGTATTTAAAAACGAGAGAAGAGTTTACAACACTGGGTAAATCAATACCACAAGAAGAGCTTACAAAGCTAGTAACAAACATAACACTAGACACATTATTAGTACTTGAAAGAAAAGAAGTAGATAAAATTATTGTACTGGAAAATATTTATTATGATTTAGATAAGTGGGACATTAGGGATGATGCAGCACTTGAACTAGATAAATTGGTAACAATGCTGATGGATAATCCAGAGATAAAAATAGAGTTAAGTGCACATACAGATAGTCGAGCTCCTGATCAATATAATATGGAACTTTCACAAAGAAGAGCGAAATCAGCTGTAAACTACATTGTCTCTCAAGGAGTAAAAGCATCACGACTTACAGCTAAAGGTTATGGTGAAACAAAACTAATTATTCAAAATGCCGAAACAGAAGAGGAGCATCAAGTGAATAGACGTACCGAATTTAAGATACTAGAGGTCGGTGATATCTTTAAATCTACAGGAGATAGTGATTTTGATGAAGATAAATTTTTTGATGGAGATGACGATTCAAAAAATAATTAGTGTTGAGTTATGATTTAGTAGTACTACTAAATCATAACTCAACAACTCCATTTAGATAAGAACAATATTAACTTTGTGATTTTTCCTTATTAATGGTTAGCAGTACCTCAAGTCCAAACCATAAAATATATGAAACAATAAAAATCACAAAACCATATAAGGTTGTAATCATAGATACTTTTATTCCGCTAAACAACATTTTAGGGGAAACATTACCTACCTGCTCTATATAATCAAATGCAGAAAACAACCCCACTAACTGACCTAATACTCCTGTAACCAGCGCAAGCAATCCTAACGATTTTAAGTAACCAAGCCAATGTTGATTCTGTGAAATGGATCTATTCTTTGTTATAATGGCCATCACACTTATTACAGCCATAAACAAGATAGCTAATAATTCCAATGACAGAATACTCATAAATTCAATCCCTCCTTCAATAAATAATTTATACATAGTTTAATAAATTTAGTAAAACATTTTGGTACAAAGCTATTTGGAGCAAGAAGAGTAAGCAATGTCGTATCCATCTCAAAACAAGTCATTCATCGAAAATATTATCAATAGTGAAGAAAAATTAGGTAATTCGTACTTATGAAAGTATACCAACATATTGTGTTTTGGTTAATCACCGCAACTATTCTAACTATGTTTTTTGGTAGGTCATTAGGGTCAACATCTAAATCTTTTTTCTTTGTTACCATGGTTTTACCTGTCATTTTAGGTACGAGTTATTTTTTTAACTATTATTTAGTTCCAAAATTTCTTCTCTCTAAACACTACTTTAAGTTTGGACTATACACCTTATATATGCTTATAATTTCTATGTATTTAGAAATGTTGGTGATTACAATTGCATTTATTGTATTAGCAAATTACGCTTACAGTAACATGAGTGTGGTTTCAATGGATGTATTTACATTAACAATAACGTTGTATTTTGTAGTCTTCTTTTTCTCCTTTATTTTATTGGTGAAATATATATTTTCTAGCCAAGAAAATATAAAAGCGCTTGAAATTGAGAGGAAAAAAAATGAAGTGGGAAGTCTGAATGTCCGCGCAAATCGAAAGAATACTAAAATAGTGTTTGAGAATATTGAATACATAGAAAGCATGGGTGACTATGTCAAAATTGTTGTGAGTAATAAAGAGACGATCATCACAAAAGAAAAAATCAGTAAAATTGAGAAGCTTTTACCAATCCATTTCATGCGTGTACATCGCTCTTTTATAATAAACATGAATTTAATAACCTCATTCAACAAAGAAGAAATTTTACTTGGAAATTCGGTAATACCAATAAGTCGTACCTACAAAAAAAAGGTGACTGATGTACTTACTTCAACCTCATAGTCAAACACATGTTATAATTCACTCGTTCTTTGTCTTAGGGCCTCGTAGATGACTACTCCAGCTGAAACAGATACATTTAGTGATAGAATA
>JAOULS010000071.1 GCA_029881895.1 Cyclobacteriaceae bacterium
GTCATAAAAACGAGTCCAATCATTCAAAAAAACATTAAAAATTTACTCTATAACTATGAGTAAGAATGTTTTTTACACCTGTATATTAATGCAAAACTAACAAAGTAAACTTGACAAAAAGACGTAATAGGGTAAAATTATTACACACATAGAAATATTGTATATGTTGTTACTTTTAATTATACAAGCTTTTTACACTTTGGGTATGGTATTATAAAAAATCAAAAAAAACATTATATCCCCGCCCCCTCAAGACACCTTTTCATGCTTCATAACAATCTCCTCTCATTTCAATAGTTACTTTATGCTCTTGAATCACTCAATTTTAGACTACATTCATTTTAAATAGAATAAATAATACAATTATTATCATAATACTATCTGTCAATTTGAAATAATTACCCTCTCTAATTGTGCAAATTACCTAAGTGCCCATAAAATCAAATTATTGAAATTTGCTTTAAATAAATTATTGCTATTATGAATGTGAAATTCAGTTATATAAATATATTCACTAGTGACACCTCCATTTCATTACATAAAATAGCAGAGTACATTTTCATAAATACAAAAACACGCTCTATATGTTTGGTCTGAACTATATAGATATCAGTCTTATAGTTCTATACTTCATTATTATTTTTGGGGTAGCCATATATATCAGTTTTAAAGAAAAACTAGGTCGTGACACTTCCAGTTATTTCCTTGGGGGAAGGGATATGGGCTGGTTTGTAATTGGCGCTTCATTATTTGCCTCTAACATAGGAGCCGAACATTTAGTTGGGTTAGCTGGCTCAGGAGCTAGTGGTGGAATAGCCGTAGCACAGTTCGAAATAATTTCAGGGATTATCCTTTTATTATTAGGTTGGGTTTTTGTACCCTTTTATTTAAAAAGTGGCATTTATACAATGCCTGAGTTTCTGGAAATTAGATATTCAAAAGGAGCTAGAATCTATCTATCACTTATTTCGATCATTGCATACATTCTTACAAAAATATCAGTCACGATTGCAGCGACAGGTATAATATTCGAGGCTATTGGGCTTGATTTTTGGAGTGGTGCTGTTGCTATAATAGTAGCTACTGGCCTATACACCATGTTAGGAGGGCTAAAAGCAGTATTATATACCGACATGATCCAAATGTTTATTTTAATCATCAGCTCTATATTGATTACATGGATAGGATTAAGACACATTGGGGGATGGGCTGAACTACAATCTACGGCAGGTCCTGACTTTTTCAGTATATGGAAGCCACTCAATCACCCTGAATTTCCATGGACTGGAATAATTTTTGGAGCACCCATTTTAGGAGTATGGTACTGGTGTACAGATCAATTCATTGTTCAGCGGGTATTGGCTGCCAAGGATATAAAAAATGCTCGAAGAGGAGCAATATTTGGGGGTTATCTTAAAATGCTTCCATTATTTATTTTTGTGATCCCAGGAATAATTGCCTACGCACTAAGTCAAAAAGGAATCTTAAGCTATGGTAGTGCAGATCAAGCTTTCCCCTCACTAGTAAGGACATTATTACCCCCTGGAATAAGAGGGCTGGTTATTGCTGGTTTATTTGCCGCATTAATGAGTTCCTTATCTTCCGTTTTCAACTCCTGTTCCACTCTATTCACATTAGATATATACAAAAAAATAAAGCCGCAATCGAGTGAAAAAAGGTTAGTGATGGTAGGACAAATAGTCACATTTTTTTTGGTAATACTTGGTGTATTATGGATTCCATTTATTGATAATATTTCCAACCGACTATTTACCTACCTACAAAGTGTTCAAGCATATATATCACCACCTATAGCCGCTGTATTTCTTTTAGGAATATTTTTCAAAAGACTAAACGCTAAAGGAGCCATGGCGTCTCTACTTACTGGCTTAGGTTTAGGGACTGCTAGACTATATGGCGAAATAAATAAGGAATCATTGTCTGGATCATTTTTTTATTTATCCAACATAAATTTTCTTCATTTCGCCATTCTATTATTTGTATTATGTGTAGCGATTTTGATATTGGTTAGCTTACTTACCAAAGAACCTGATTACACTAAATTCGAAAACATTACCTATAACAAAACCACTCTATTTGACGACAAGCAAGACGTATGGTTGTCGGCTTTATTATTAATAATAATTATTTCTACTTGGGTATTTTTCAGTTAAGACTACACCTTTCGAAGAATCGTTTCAGTACGATCAGGTCCTATAGAAACAATACTAATTGGCGTTTCTAACTCCTTTTCTAGAAACTTTATATATTCATCAAGCTCGGTTGGAAACTGATTATACTCAGTTGTACTTTCTAATGACATATTCCAACCTTTAAAGCTTTTATATATAGGTTCTACCTTTTGATCTACTAGATCATGTGGCAATTCATCTGTGATAGAATTGTCTTCTAATTTATAATGGGTACACACTTTTATTTCTTCAAAAACATTTAGTACGTCAGCTTTCATCATAAACAACTGAGTAACTCCATTAAGCATTATTGCGTACTTTAAGGCTGGTAAATCTATCCACCCGCATCTTCTAGGTCTTCCAGTTGTCGCACCAAACTCATGTCCTTCTTTCTGTATTCTCTCTCCTACTTCATCAAATAATTCAGTAGGAAAAGGGCCACTTCCAACACGTGTACAATATGCTTTAAAAATACCAAACACCTCTCCTATTTTGTTAGGAGCAATTCCAAGTCCAGTACATGCACCCGCAGCCATAGTATTAGAACTAGTCACATAGGGGTAACTACCAAAATCAACATCAAGTAGTGAACCTTGAGCACCTTCGGCAAGTATTGATGAATTTGCATTAAGTTCATTGTTAATAAAATACTCACTATCAACTAGTTTGAATTTTTTAAGAAATTCAACCGCTTCAAAAAATTGAGCTTCATACTCCGTAATGTCGTACTCAAAATCATAATAACTTAAAATTTCGACATGCTTAGTTTTTAATTTATTATATTTTTCTTTGAAATTATCACTCAGAATATCGCCTACTCGCAAACCTACTCTCGCTATTTTATCCTGATAAGTAGGTCCTATTCCTTTTAATGTAGATCCTATTTTTTTATCACCTTTCGCTTTTTCATACGCTCCGTCTAGTAGTCGATGAGAAGGAAGTATAAGTTGCGTTTTTTTAGAAATAAAAAGATTTGCTTCTACGTTAGTGTTATACTGATCTAATGCTTCTATTTCTGTTTTAAAAATCACAGGGTCTAGCACTACACCATTTCCTATGACATTTTTTATGTCTGGTCTAAATATTCCAGAAGGAATTTGATGAAGGACATGCTTTATGCCGTCAAACTCTAGCGTATGGCCAGCATTTGGACCTCCCTGAAATCGAGCCACTACATTATACTTAGGAGATAAAAAATCCACTATTTTTCCTTTTCCTTCATCTCCCCATTGAAGACCTAACAAAACATCTACCTTCATTAATTTACTTCTTTTAGTTTTATAATTGCTTCCTCTGTATTTTCAGATACATTAAAAATTGCATTTAGCTTTGTGATGATAAGAAGTTTCTGAACACTCTCAGAAGGCTTCACCAAATAAAGTTCACCACCTTTGTTTCGAAACTTGGTTAGTACCGTAATGAGTACACCAATTCCACTACTATTGATGTATCTCAAAGCTGAAATATCAATAGCACATTTAATTATATTTTCAGATATCGTGTCGTTTACTAACTCCAATAATGTAAATCCATTATCTTCTCCTATTAAATCTCCTGTTAGATTAATCACTAATATTTCGTCCTTTATTTCACTTGTATAGGTCATAAGGTTAGTTTTTTTGTTCTTTTTCTTTTGCGAAGAAATACAAAGTGTGATGCATTATTTCTACCCCAAACATTTCCTCTAGTGTTGTTTTAATATTTTGAATTCGAGGATCACAAAACTCAATCACTTTCCCCGTGCCTGTTATCAAAATATGGTCATGTTGTTTATATCCGTACGATTTCTCATACTGCGCTAAGTTTTTTCCAAACTGGTGCTTACTCACTAAATCGCATTCTACAAGAAGGTCAAGAGTGTTATAAACAGTAGCACGACTCACTCTGTAATTCTTGTTTTTCATAGAAATATAGAGCGACTCTACATCAAAATGCCCTGTTCTTGAATATATTTCTTCAAGAATAGCATAACGTTCTGGGGTTTTCCTAAGATGTTTATTTTCGAGGTATGTTGTAAATATTATTTTTACCTCCTCAAAAATTTGCTCATTAAGCGCCATAAATAAAACCTTGATAATTTAATGCAAATATAGAACTATATGAAATATTCTAGTGTGATTATCTAATTTTAATCAAAACGATTTACTTTCTCTACTCCTTCGACTTGTTCCAACTTTGCTATTAGTTTATCCAAATGTCTTGTATCGTTTACATAAAGCTTAATTGATCCTTCAAAAATCCCATGATCCGTATCAATCGATAATGACCTCATATTTACTTTTAATTCACTCGATATGATCCCTGTCACATCGTTTATTAACCCAACTCTATCCGTACCAATAATTTTTAACCCTGTAGCAAATGAAAGTTCTTGTTGAGAAGTCCACTTAGCTTTAATTATTCGATGCCCATGGTTTGACATCAATTCAGTAGTATTTGGGCAAGAAGTTCGATGCACCTTAATTCCTTCACTTACCGTCACAAAACCAAAAACATCGTCTCCTGGAATAGGGTTGCAGCATTTTGATAAAGCATAATCCACAATATCCATATCTTCACCTATCAACAAGATATCATTATCATCTCCTTTTGCTTTTTTTAATTTTTTCTCGAATGTTTTCGCATCGAGTGAGCCAGACATTGCGTTAATTTTAACAGGACGAGCATGTTTTACTTCTTTAAAATCGCGTAAAAGTTGAGTTGTAATCCCTTGCGTTCCTATTTTATAGTAGAGGTTAAATTGAGTGTCTACTCGTAAAAATCTTCTCATTCGATCGAAAGTGTCATTATTTGGCTCAATTTTCAAGCTCTTCATTTTTCTCAAAAGCAGTTCTTTACCCTCGTCTGCTATGTGTTTTTTATCCGATTTTAATTCGTCTTTAATATTAGATCTCGCTTTTGAGGTTACGACAAAACGCAACCAATCTTCATTTGCCTTTTGCTTGTTAGAAGTCAAAATTTCTACTTGATCACCATTATTTAATCTGTGATTTATTGGGACAATTTTCTGATTCACTTTTGCTCCAATACATTTTACTCCTATTTCAGAATGAATCTCAAAAGCAAAATCAAGTGCCGTGGCATCATGTGGCAGAATTCTTAAATCACCTTTAGGGGTAAACACAAATACTTCATCTTGGAATAGATTAGAACGAAACTCATCAATAAATTCTAGTGCTGGAGAATCATTTTGTTCAAGCATATCCCTTACTTTCCCCACCCATTGCTCTAATGCCGATTCTTCCATGTTATCATTTTCCTTGTATTTCCAATGAGCTGCATATCCTTTTTCAGCAATATCATCCATTCTTTTTGATCGTATCTGAACTTCTACCCATTGTCCTGTCCTACTCATAACAGTAGTATGAAGAGATTCATACCCATTAGATTTAGATGTACTTATCCAATCACGTAATCGATCTGGGTTAGGTTGATAAAAATCGGTTACGATAGAATATATATGCCAACAGTCTGCTTTCTCACGTTCTGGTGTAGTTTCTAAGATTATACGAACAGCAAATAAATCAAAGACTTCTTCAAAAGGAACATCTTTTTTTTGCATTTTATTCCAAATTGAATGAATAG
The DNA here is from genome assembly GCA_029881895.1 of Cyclobacteriaceae bacterium. GTDB lineage: Bacteria > Bacteroidota > Bacteroidia > Cytophagales > Cyclobacteriaceae > JAOUKH01. Next base: position 5,778 of record JAOULS010000071.1, read on the forward strand.
ATTTTGGTCGTCCTTTTATTGAAAACTTCAACCCTTGTTTGGTTAGTTCGTCTTTAATAGGCTTTATAAATTTGCTTATAAATCTAGATCTACTCGCACTCGTTTCACTAATTTTTTTAGTTATCTCTTTATACGATTCTCTTTCCGAGTACCTTAAATAAAGGTCTTCTAATTCACTTTTTATTGCATATAGTCCGAGTCGATGGGCTAAGGGGGCATAAATATAAATCGTTTCTGACGCTATTTTTAGCTGTTTATTTCTGGGCATACTATCAAGCGTGCGCATATTATGCAACCTATCCGCTAACTTTATTAAGATTACTCTTAAATCTTGAGAGATAGTAAGGAGCATTTTACGGAAATTTTCCGCCTGATGCGATGATCCATACTCAAAAGTTCCAGTTATTTTAGTAAGACCATCAATAATAGTAGCCACTTTATTGCCAAATTCTTGTTCTATTTCGTCAATAGTCCATTCTGTATCCTCTACTACATCATGTAAAAGTGCTGACACGATAGAGGTGGTACCCAAACCTATTTCTTCTACACAAATTTGTGCAACCTCTAATGGGTGATAAATATAAGGCTCACCTGATTTTCTGCGAACATTATTGTGTGCATCGGCTGCAAGATGAAATGCTTTTTTAATTATTTTAGCATCGCCCGATTTTAAAAATGGCTTCGACTTGCGTAACAATTTTCTATACCTGCTAATTATTTCTTTCCTTTCTACTTCTAAATCGATTGCTATCATGCTTGCATTTAAAATTTCAACTTGTAAAAATAAATTTTCTATTTTGTATTGAAGAATAATTTTTCATTTACTATATTTGCACTCCTAAAAATAAGGAAAGCGGATGTGGCGAAATTGGTAGACGCACTAGACTTAGGATCTAGCGCCTCACGGCATGGGGGTTCGAGTCCCTCCATCCGCACACAAAATAAACACCCTCGATTGCGTTTGCTAAAATTGCAATTGGGGGTTTTTTAATTTTCGTTAAAATTAAACTTTACTACTTTGGACATCAAATTAGAGAAAAAAAACGCTACTGAAGCCTCTATTAAAATTAAATTAATCCAGAACGATTATCAACAAAAAGTTGAAGAAAAAATCAAGGATTATGCAAAGAAGGCAAACATTAAAGGTTTTAGACCAGGAAAAGTGCCGATAGGGCTAGTTAAGAAAATGTATGGGACATCTATTCTGGTTGAAGAAGTCAACCACATGTTATCTCATGCTGTGAATGATTACATAAAAGACAATAATCTTAATATTATTGGACAACCTCTACCTAATCATGATCGTGCTGAAAAAATTGATTGGGACACGCAGACTGAATTCGAGTTCGATTTTGACATAGGTCTCGTAGATGAATTCAAATATGATTTATCAAAAAAGCAGAAAATAAAAAATTACACCATTGAAATTGATAAAAAGACCGTAGACGAAACGGTAGACAATATCAAAAAACAATTTGGTAATTCTACAAACCCTGACAGCAGCATAGAAAGCGACTCGCTTTATGGGACCTTTAGTCAGCTAGAAGGTGAATTGTCTAACGAAACTCAAGTTGAAATTAGCTCTATTGAAAAAAAGGAACAGAAGGATTTTATTGGTGTTAAAAAAGATGATATCATCGAATTTGAAATCCATAAAGCCTTTAAAAATACTGCTGTATTAGCCTCACTTCTAAATCTTCCAGAAGATGAAGCAAAATCATTAAAAGGTAAATTTTCTTTTACAGTGAAAAATGTGAACAGAATTGAGCCTGCTGAAATAAATCAAGAGTTGTTTGATAAGGTATTTGGTAAAGACATTATAAAAACGGAAGATGAATTTATTCAAAAAATAAAAGATACCGTTAGCGGAAACTACACTAGGGAAACTACTTTATTTCTTGAGAATTCTATCCGAGACCACTTTGTTGATAAAACAAAGATAGAGATACCAAACGATTTTCTTAAAAAATGGCTTTTAGCCTCTAACGAAGGGAAGGTTACTGTGGAAGAAATCGACAATGAGTTTGACGCTACTATCAAACACCTCAAATGGGATTTGATAAAGAGTAAAATAGCAGAGGATCACGAACTAAAAGTTGAGAATAATGAAGTGGTTGACAAGGCTAAATCCATGATTATAGAACAGTTTGGCGGAGCCGCTATTGCTGAACAGTTAGGCGATCAAATGAATGAATTTGCCGATAACTACCTAAAAGGTGACAATGGTGATAATTACATGAAGATTTTTCAACAACTTCATTCAGAAAAAATCATCAATCATATAAAAGAAAACATTACACTAAGCGATAAAAAAGTTAGTGTTGAGGAGTTTCAGAAAATTATCTTGAACTAATTCAAAACCTATACGGTTGTATATATCCCTGATTCCGTCAAATCGGGGTCAGGGTTTTTTTATAGATTTATGTTTACTAATTTGATAAAAAAAACACATATCTTTCATGATGATATCGTACAACCAAATTATTAGTTAAATTTTTCAATACAATTGGTATTATTGTTAATATTGATATGTTAACATTTAGACAAAAAACTACAACTATGATAAATAAAGATGAGTTTAGAAAATTTGCCATAAAAGATCAAGGAATTAGTGGAGCTACTTTTGATAGTTACTCTCATTATATAGACAATATGACTCGCTCAGTAATTGAGGAAAGACCTACTAATTTTCGTGAAATAGATGTTTTTTCACGCTTGATTATGGATCGTATTATCTTTCTAGGAACACAGGTTGATGATAATATTTCGAATATTATCACCGCTCAACTGTTATTTTTAGAATCAGTAGACCCTAAAAAAGATATATTACTATACATTAATAGTCCAGGAGGCTCTGTATATGCAGGATTGGGAATATATGACACCATGCAATATGTAAACCCCGATGTAGCTACCATTTGCACAGGACTTGCGGCATCAATGGGGGCTGTACTCCTTGCAGGAGGAGCCGACAATAAGCGTAGTGCGCTGCCTCATGCGCGAATTATGATTCATCAGCCATTGGGAGGATCGCAAGGACAAGCTACAGATATGGAAATTTCTTTAAAACAAATACTTGAAGTGAAGAAAGATTTATATGACATTTTGTCTAAACACACAGGTAAAACCTATAAGCAAATTGAAAAAGATTCGGATCGTGATTATTGGATGAGAGCTGCAGACGCTAAAAAATACGGTCTTATTGATGAAGTCTTAGAACGAAAGAAATAAAGTATTTTTCTTATCTTTACATTCTTAAAGGAATAATTATGGCTGAAGTAACATGTTCGTTTTGTGGCAGAAACAAAAAAGATGTTGATTTAATGATTTCAGGTATACATGCGCATATTTGCGATAAATGTATTGCACAAGCAAATCAGATATTGGAAGACGAGAAAAAATCGAAAGAAGAAGGCACTTCTCCAAAATTTAACCTCATCAAGCCTAAGGACATGAAGAAATTCTTAGATGAGTTTGTGATTGGGCAAAACGAAGCCAAAAAATACCTTTCTGTCGCTGTTTATAACCACTATAAGCGACTAATGCAAAAAACGGATGATGATGATATTCAAATTGAAAAATCTAATATCATTATGGTTGGAGAAACAGGTACTGGCAAAACGTATTTAGCACGTACTTTAGCAAAAATATTGCAAGTTCCTTTTTGTATAGCAGATGCGACTGTTCTTACTGAAGCAGGTTATGTAGGCGAAGATGTTGAAAGTATTTTAACACGGTTACTTCAATCAGCCAACTATGATGTAAATGCTGCTCAAAGAGGGATTGTTTATATCGATGAACTTGATAAAATTGCTCGTAAATCAGACAACCCTTCTATCACAAGAGATGTAAGTGGTGAAGGTGTACAACAGGCAATGCTCAAGCTATTAGAAGGCACTTCGGTAAATGTCCCACCTCAGGGCGGAAGGAAACATCCCGATCAAAAAATGATTTCTGTAGACACCGAAAACATTCTATTTATATGTGGCGGAGCATTCGATGGCATATCAAGACATATTGGTAATCGTTTAAACACACGCTCTTTAGGTTTTTCAGGTAAAGATAAAAATAGCAAAGAGGAGGAATTAGATAAAGACAATTTGCTACAATACATTACTGCACAAGATCTAAAAAGTTTTGGGTTAATTCCTGAACTTATTGGAAGGCTTCCAGTACTCACTCATTTGAACCCCTTGGATGCTAAAACCCTTAAAGACATTCTCACCAAACCAAAAAATGCACTAACAAAACAGTACATGAAATTATTTGGGATGGAAGATGTAAAATTGGACATTAAAGAAGGGGCATTAGACTTTATTGTAGAGAAAGCCGTTGACTTTAAACTTGGTGCAAGAGGACTACGTTCCATCTGCGAGGCTATTATTACTGATGCCATGTTTGAATTACCTTCTGACAAAAATACCGAGGTGTTAGTAATCAATAGGGCTTACGCTGAAGAAAAATTTAGCAACTCTAAATATAGCAAGCTAAAAGTAGCATAATCCTATATAATAACTCTTATCCAAATCGCACCGACTTATCGTTAGTGCGATTTTTTTATTTTACCTTAATGATAATAAAGAGTGATAATTGATAATTTCACCTCTAAACTTACATTGATAGGTTAATTCTATAAGCTATTTTGATTCTATTACGTATCTGACAAGAAATAGTGTATATTTGCCACCCTATTAAGGTGATATTAACGATTTTTCTTTTCCTCTTGGGTGACTTTGTTTTCCTCAAAAACATGATATCTAATCTTGTTTGAAAAACAAATCAATTCTGTATCTGGCAATCTTTATTTACACTCTATAGATCAAACATTTAATACCTAACACCAATAAATAAAATGAATAAATATTTTCTAACACTTATCGTAGTACTCATTACTTTATTAGGGAATGCTCAGAAAAAAAACGAATCTTTTCAACTCAATATTCGAAAAACTACTTCTCCAGTAACAATAGATGGGGTTGTAGATGAGCAAGCTTGGAAAGAGGCAGATGCCACCTCTGATTTTTACATGGTCACCCCTATGGATACAAGCTTATCTAAAACCCGTACAGAAGTTAGGATGACCTACGATGATCAGTACATCTATATGGTTGCCATTTGTTATAACAGCATGGAGGGTCCCTACTTTGTAGAATCCCTTAGACGTGACTTTTCCTTTGGACAGAATGATAATTTCTTAGTGGCAATAGACCCTTTTCATAATCAAACTACAGGTTTTGCTTTTGGAGCTAATGCAGCAGGAGCGCAATGGGATGGCACCATGTCGAACGGAAACAAAGTGGACTTAAACTGGGATAACAAATGGATTTCGGAAGTAAAACAAGATGATGAAAAGTGGGTGTTTGAGATGGCAATTCCATTCAAAACCATCCGCTACAAACAAGAAAATACTGAATGGGGAATAAATTTTAGTCGACTTGATTTAAAGGCAAGTGAAAAATCGAGCTGGGCACCCGTTCCAAGGCAATTTCCATCCGTAACACTTGCATATGCAGGTATATTAGTTTGGGATGCCCCCCCTCCTTCTCCTGGCACTAACATTTCGTTAATCCCATTTGTTTCGGGAGGAGCAACCAG
>JAOULS010000002.1 GCA_029881895.1 Cyclobacteriaceae bacterium
ACTTTCTCCTCCATGGTTAGGTAAAGTATGTTCCGTGTAATGAGGATTGATTTGAAAAGGGATTAGATGAAGTGCCTCAAATGTAGGTGGCTGTGAAATAGGCATATCATTGGTAGTCATTAGTGTGGGACAAGACATATTACTCCCCGCACTCCACCCAATATATGGAGTGCCATTTTTTACTTTTTCTCGTATGGTCTCAACAATATTATTATCATACAATTGCTTCAATAACTCGAAAGAATTTCCCCCTCCCACAGCAATGGCTTCTGCATTTTCAATGGCTTCAAGAGGGTTATTAAACGTGTGAATTCCTTTAATCTCACATCCTACTTCTTCCAATGCATCACTTACTTTAGAGGTATACTCATCATAACTAATGGTGACGGCAGCGTAAGGAATAAATACTATTTTAGACACAGAGACACCTAAAAATTCAATTATTGTTCCTTTTGCATAATCAAAATATTTTTCACCAACATTAGTTGAGTTACTTAGTAATAACAGCTTATCCATATTGTTATTTAGAACTGATTAATAACAGAGAAGAGGCAATGACCATTAACCAAAATTTGTGTTGCATCAACGGTTTTATTACCACTATGTCCATGTGCATTAGTACCATCAGTACAACGATAATGACGGCTATCATTTTTATTATCGAACGAGTTTTATTATTCATAATGAATTTTGTTAGTTGAAACCCTAAATATAGCTGTTCATTATCAATCCACAAATCAAATTTTATTACCTTCGCACGAAATTAATTTATGGCAGAATTTGGGTACGATATTGACTATGCAAAAAAGTTGTTAGAAAACGACAGTCTTGTGGCTATTCCTACAGAAACAGTTTATGGCTTAGCGGCAAATGCTACTAGCTCTATTGCGGTCACAAAAATTTTCAAAACCAAAGAACGTCCTTCATTCGATCCATTAATTATTCACACATATTCGCTTGATCGCTTAAACGATTATGTTACTTCTATACCCTATAAAGCTACGTTATTAACCAAACGGTTTTGGCCAGGGGCACTCACCTTATTGTTACCTAAAAAATCTAATATTCCAGACATTGTTACGTCTGGTTTAGATACTGTAGCCGTAAGAGTACCTAATCACCCACTTACGTTAGCTTTATTAAAATCACTTTCTTTCCCACTAGCAGCACCTAGTGCCAATCCTTTTGGGTATATCAGTCCAACTTTGGCACAACATGTAAACAATCAACTAGGTGATAAAATTGAGTACATACTTGATGGAGGAGCATGTGAAGTTGGTATAGAATCGACCATTATTGGTTTTGAAAATGCGTTACCCACCGTACATCGTTTAGGTGGGGTAAGTGTAGAAGACATTGAATCAATTATAGGGGAAGTAGATGTAAAACCTCATTCCTCGTCAAATCCAGTAGCACCCGGTATGCTTCAAAATCATTATGCTCCAAAAAAGAAACTCATCATTGGAAACATTGATAAGCTATTACAGCATCATGATAATGTAGGTATAATAAGTTTTCAAAAACAATATAACATTCAACATCAAATACAACTGTCAAAAAAGGGAGATTTAGATGAAGCAGCTCAAACTCTTTTTGGTGCTATGCGCCAATTAGATAATGAAGATATTTCCTTGATTATTTCTGAATATGTCCCAAATATAGGATTAGGAAGAGCCATCAACGATCGACTTAAGAGAGCAGCAATAAAACAATAAAGACAATAAAAAATAAAGACAATGAAAACCATCGACAACATCAATTTTAGTGGAAAACGTGCATTAATCCGAGTTGATTTCAATGTGCCTCTTAACAGTAATTTTCAGATTACAGACGACACTAGAATCAAAGCGGCTGAGCCTACCATTAACAAAATTCTTAACGATGGTGGGTCTGTCATCATTATGTCGCACTTAGGTCGACCAAAAAATGGTCCTGAAGACAAATTTTCATTAAAACACCTTGTTGCTGAACTTTCGAAACGTTTTGACCGTGAGGTGAAATTTGGAGGTGACTGTATTGGAGAAGAAGCCTTTTCACTTTCATCATCCTTACAAAGTGGAGAAATTTTATTATTGGACAATGTAAGATTCTACAAAGAAGAAACTCAAGGAAACGAAGCGTTTGCAGCGAAACTGGCAAAACATGGAGATGTGTATGTAAACGATGCATTTGGCACTGCACACAGAGCACATGCATCTACTACTATTGTTGCTAAATATTTTGAAGTAAAAGCTTCTGGATATGTAATGACATCGGAATTAGAAAATGCTAAAAAAGTTTTAGAAAATGCTGAAAGACCTTTTACAGCAATTATGGGAGGAGCTAAAATCTCCGACAAGATTATGATTATTGAACAACTACTTGACAAAGTAGATAACCTTATTATTGGAGGTGGAATGTCATACACTTTCTTTAAAGCAATGGGGGGTAGTATAGGTAACTCATTAGTAGAAGAAGATAAACTATCACTTGCGAAAGAACTTATTAAAAAGGCAAAGGAAAAAGGAGTAAATCTAGAATTACCAATTGACTCTAAAATTGCTGATGATTTTAACAATGAGGCAAATAATGACATTGCTATGAATGGTGCTATTCCAGATGGGTGGATGGGTTTAGATATTGGCCCTCAAGCAATGGAAGTATTTTCTAAAATAATAGAAAACTCAAAAACTGTTCTCTGGAATGGCCCTATGGGTGTTTTTGAGATGAGTAATTTTTCAGGAGGAACAATAAAAGTAGCAGAAGCAGTAGTGATATCTACTGAAAAAGGAGGATTCTCTCTTATTGGAGGTGGTGATTCAGCAGCTGCGGTTAACACATTGGGATATGGAGACAAAGTTTCTTATGTATCTACAGGTGGTGGTGCATTATTGGAATATATGGAAGGAAAAACACTTCCTGGAGTGGCAGCGTTAGAAAATTAATAATTTCATAAATGATGTATCAATAATTTACTATATTAACTATTTAATTTGATGATAGAGAATACAGCTTTATTTATACATTAGTTTTTTCACAGCTATTACTAATTTAGTATAGTAATAGCTGTGAAAAACTGAACTAGTGATAGTTAACGTTTATTATAATACCAATAATAAATTTACCATGTCGGATCAAATACAATTGGAACATTTCAGCAACCTTATTTCAATAGCATTAGCGGATGGAATAGTTAAAGAATCGGAACGTATAGCGTTATCAAAAATTGCTTTTGATAATGGTATTCACTTTGATAAAATGAATGATATGTTAGCAAGCTCCGAAGAATTTACCTACATAATCCCACAAAATGAAAAAGATCGAAATAAACAACTGACTGATATGATTAAGTTGTCAATGATTGATGGAGAACTTGCAAAAGCAGAATTGGAGTTAATATTATCCGTTGGGAGCAAATTACATTTTACTCCTGATGAGATTAAAGCAAAAATAAAAAATCATCTAGATGAGCTATATTAAAAATGATTTTCACTTCTAGCTACTTCAAAAAATAGAAGGTTATTTTTTATTTTCTTAAATTATCACAAACGATAGCTGTAGCAACAGCCACATTTAATGACTCCGCAACACCAAATTTAGGTATCGTGATTTTTTCTGTTACAAATTTTTCAACTTCTTCACTAATTCCATTTGATTCATTGCCCATAATCACCAATCCTTCTCCTTTTATTCTATTTGTATGGATATTTTTCCCTTCCATAAAAGTCCCAAACACATTACCATTATAATTTTCTAGGTAGCTTGGTAAGTGAGTATAAAAAATATTTACTCTACCAAATGAGCCCATAGTAGCATTGATCACTTTTGGATTGTACATATCTGCTGTAGTCTCCGATACAATTATATTTTTGATGCCATACCAATCCGCTATTCGAATAATAGTACCCAAATTTCCAGGATCTCGAACATCATCCAACACTAAAGACAATTCATTTGACCCAACTTGCAATTCTATGTTAGGTTTTATTTTAGCAACTGCTAGTGCTAACGAATTACTTTTAAAAGTCCCTATCGACACCAGTTGTTTTTCAGATACAACATGTATTTTGTCCCCTAGGTTACTTTCATTAAAATAATTTTTATCAAAAAATTCTTTAGTACAAAGTAAATGTTCAATTTTAAAATCAGAATCTACCAGTTCTAAAACGCTTTTTGCTCCTTCTACCAAAAACCGTTGCTGTTGTGTTCTGTTTTTTTTTAATTGCAATGACTTTATTTCTTTTAGTTGTGCGTTGGTAATCATTGTTTAATTTAGTGCTGTGCGAATAGGCAAGCTATTTTTTTTATTTTATATACTTTCATTTTTTATGTACGGGTGCATAGGCTCTCGCTACCTCAAAGATGATGAAAAGCTACTTTTTAAACAAAAAATTAAAGTAAGCCGCCATTTTGACAATTACGAAATTGGTCAGTTACTTACTCAGCGACCTAACAGAAGGTTTCCTATAGTAAGGTTTTCCCCCTATGTATGGTTTTACCAGTCGGGTATAAAACAGTATAACAAACCTCATCTTGAATTAGAAAAAAAAGAAATTGAAGAGTATTATGATTCACTCGCTAATATTACATCTAATCGACTAAAGGTATCACGATTAAACCGTAAAAAAAACAGAAAAATAACAAGAATAGATCTTAATCTAAAAGAGGGGAACTTATTAATGCGATGGGGAGAACCACTCGCCATTTATGACACAAATTCTACCCTCTTATCTCTCAACAAACTCACGTTATATATGCATTCCATGGGATATTTCAATGCTGAAATAAAACATGAACAAAAAAACAAAAGAAAAAAAATAACGTCTACCTTTTCGATAATTGAAAACACACCTTATACCATTGACACTGTATATGCCATTATAAAAGATAAGAAGATAGAGGATATTTTAAAAGAAAGAAAAAGTTTACTGAAAAAAGGGGAGAATTATAACCAAACCAAATTGAAAAATGAGCGAGATGACATTACTAATTATTTAAAAGACAGAGGGTATTATGATTTTAACAGACAATACATCCGTTTTGAAGTAGATTCAACAGTTGGGAACAAATTAATAGCCTTACGCTACTTCATACAAAATAAACAAAACAAACAAAATCATAAACAATTTGTTATTGACAGTGTGAATTTTACTACCGATGCACATATAAGTTCAATCCCCGACAGCCTACGACTAAACGAAAACTACAACAAAATCAATTACCAGTCTTATGAAAAACTATATAAATCTAAAATATTAGATAGAAGAATATTTTTATACTCAGAGAATTTATACAGTCGATCGGAAACATATAGCACACAAAGACAACTTGCCAACCTTGATGTCTTTAAGTTCATCAACATCAATTACGACTCTACTGATGGTAAATTTATCGCTAATATATTTACTCGCCCTCTACCTCGCCACCAATGGGCAAATGAATTTGGAGTAAATGTAACTCAGAATTACCCAGGTCCTTTTTACAACACCTCATTTAAAAAAAGAAATGTATTTAAAGGTTTAGAGAATTTCGAAGTAAATGGTAGAATAGGTTTTGAAGGTGTTATCTCTGCTACAGATGCTAATGACACCTATAGTATAGAAGCAGGGTTAAATGCCTCGTTAATATTCCCTCAATTCGTCATGCCTTTTAGCAACCATTTACTTTCACGCATTGGTTCTCAAAATCCTAAGACTCGTTTTACAGTAGGTTATTCTTTAACAGATCGGATAGAATATAAACGAAACAATTTGAATTTCAATTCAATATATACTTGGCAAAAGGAACAACACACTCTATTTAGTCTATCAGTAGCTGATATAAGTTTAATAAACTCTGAATTAGATTCAGAGTTTGAGGGACGGTTAATAGAATTACGAAATGAGGGCAGTAATCTTTACAAAACTTTCCAGCCTTCATTTGTAAGTAGCATTACCATGCAAGCAAGTAAAAATTTTAATAATTACGGTTTTGACAAATCAAAATCGGCTTATTTACGAATATTAGCAGAGAGTGGTGGTGCATCACACTTTATAATTGATCAGAATATTTATGAAAATAAAAACCTAGAAACCTATCAATTTTTAAAATTCAACATAGACTTTAGGCGTAGCCGACCTTTAATTAACCAAGCTACATTAGCATTTCGAATAAATACAGGTATAGCCATTCCATACAGTGACAATAACACCTTACCTTATGAAAAATATTTTTTTGCTGGAGGTAGCAATGGCATACGAGGGTGGAGACCTCGAAGGTTGGGTCCTGGTTCATTCAACCATATTGACCCACAAACGAATTCGGTTTCTTATCAATCCGAGCAACAAGGTGAAATACTTCTTGAAGCAAGTATAGAATTTAGACAAAATTTATTTGGGTTTGTTGATTGGGCTTATTTTATAGATGCTGGAAACATATGGACAATTGAAGAAGAGTCAAACCGGCTTGGGGGGGATTTTATAATTAACCGATTTTATAAAGAGATTGCTATAGCTTCTGGTTTTGGAATTAGATTTGATTTTAATTTTCTTATTATCCGATTTGATGCTGGTGTAAAAATAAACGATCCTGCACGACCTTTGGGTAAACGATTTGTTCTAAATGAAGGTCATACAGATTTCCCTTTTAATGACAATAAGAAAACTGAGCCTATCATCCTAAATATAGGTATTGGATATCCTTTTTAATTTATAGACTCGTGTAGATAAGCTGTAATTTAGCATTTGTAAATACATATGCTAAATCTAAATCATACGACAATTCTTTACCCTCTCCAAGAGGGTTTAACACATCTTTTATCCCTATTAAACTGATGTTACTATCATTCACTTTTGTGACATTAGCTAAATAAATAGAGCTTTCAGATTGAATCACACGCGTGTTACTTAGTTTTCCTCTAGAAGATACAAAATCAAGATAAATATTAGTATAATTTTCACTGACTTTTGTACGCTGGACATTGCCATTTTCATCTTTCTTAGAAGTGAAATTGCCTGCTAATAAATAACCTTTGTTCGTGTTTACCACATTTTCTAATGTTCCTGAAAAAGAATATTTATAACTCCACAACAGGTCTCCAAAAACGTTAATATTTAATAACACCGTTTCTTTTTCATTTTTAAAATCTTGAATAGCATCATTATCTCTAAAAGAAATTACAAATGAATTGGTCTTTTCATTATAATTTATCGTACGAGGGTAATCAGTAACCTCTAATCTTTTTACTAAATCTTCATTTCCTTCCTCATCTAAATAAATTAAAGAGTTTAATACCGCCTTATTCGTTTTGTGTATTGACCGAACTACAAAGGCACAACCTGCTTGAGTAGGCCTCACCCCAACCACAATATTATCAGTATTAACATCAGCACTATCAATTTCAATCGTATATTCTTTATACCAGCTCACTTTGTTTTCAGGAGAAATTCGTACAGCGTAAACGATTGTGTTATGTGTTCCAGTTGTTGATTTATATATGCCAGCTAAATACTTACTGTTATCCGTATTTTCTAACAGATGGGTCGTAGTGAAAGCTCCTTGTTCTAAAGAATCAATTAAATAAGAGGTAGTAACCAGCATTGGGATTTTCTTCCTATTATAGATTAATTCTTCTATATTTTTCACGCTATCCTGTTCAATGTCATCTATTATAGCATTTCTAAGTGTTTTCACATATTTCCTAAACCCATTATATATGTATTTTTTCTCTTGATTAAGGTAGGCATCAACTCCTCTATACCCCTTATAGTAGGTTTCCATAAATTCATTGTGCTTCATTACACTATGTGTATTCTGTTTAGACTTTACTACCTCCAGTACACTATCTAATCGGTAATACGAATTAATCATTTCCCCATAATAAGTGTATTCACCGTGAGGTAATACATTTGTAGCTGTATCATAATATTTAATATTATGTGATCGATGCACTACCGATTGCAAACTATGTTTGTATTGAAAGATTCCTGCTAATAATGAATTATTATCAAACTTTTTAAGATTAAAAAGTAATTCTTTATTTGGCTTTATTGGTTGGAAATTAGAGAATTTATCTGGATTTGAAGCCTCCTTCAACCCATCATTTAATGTTTTTTCATAATTTATGATTCCTTTACGCAATGAATTAATATCCGCAGAAAATAATGAGTTTACTTCATCTACCCACTTCCCATAATTCCAAAGTTCAATAGTATTAATAAGAAAATCTGATTGTGTAATAAGACCACTTAATCGGTACGTATCAATATCTTTTATTACGTAATCTTGGTTATACCCTTTTATAGGATAGTCTTTAATTTTTTGTTTGTATTCATCCAAATAATAGGTTGTAGAATCAAATGATTGTTTTAAGAAAAATAAATCATTCTTCAATTCATCATCGTAGAGCAGATACAAATCATCAAGGCTATTATACTTACTATTTATTTTATAAAAAGTCTTTATGGATTTATCATACGTATTAACTGCTTTCACAAAGGTGTTGTATATCCCTGGCACTTTTTCCAAGTATGTGTTTACACTATCATACTTGTTTACTAAAGCAGAATGTACCGTTTCATAATCTACTATTGTCCTTCCTTTACTGTCGATACCTGTTGAAAAAACACTATAATAGCCTTGATTTTTTTTAACCTCTTTGTCATTCACCAACACCCTAGATTTTGTAAACCTTAATTTTGCACGATCTGCATTTGCTACTGCCTTTTCAAATTCCGTCAACACATCTGCTCCTTTGTACCTTCTTTCATATATCAGTGCTAATAATAAATTTGAATTAGGATGATCAGGCTCATCTTTCAAAAATTTTTTCAATATAGGCATTGACTCTTCATCGCTAGCTAAAGCAATGCTTGGATAAATGTCTTTATATTTCTGACCATATAATTGACTTGAAACCAACAAACACAATAGTATAAGTGAAAAAATATTTACGATTCTAGTTCTCATATTCCTAACACTTTAAGTTCAACTCTTCTATTCGCTGCTCGATTTTCTTCTGAGTCATTCGCTAATTTTGGTTGCTTTTCACCAAAACCTTTTGCTAAAAATCGATCTCTTTCAATGTCATTACTTACCAAATAAATCATCACACTTTCTGCTCTTTTATTCGAAAGCACCAAGTTATATCTATCGGAACCTACATCGTCTGTATGAGCATCAATTTCCACTTTTAATGATGGGTTTTCTTTCATCAATTGAATAACACGAGCAAGTTCGATAAAAGATATATCTGTTAAAGTAGCTGAATTAGATTCGAAAGTAATGTCTTTCAGAGCCAACCGAGCATCTTTTTCTAGTTTCAATAGCTTCATAGCAATTTCCTTTTTTCCTTTACCCACCTCTAAGGTAGTAGAATTAAAGGCATACCCGTTATCACTAGTTGCTTCTATTTCATACCTATCTCCTTTCCTCAAGGCCACCATTTCATTTCCAACAATTTCTATATATTCATCTCTATTTTTATTCCTAAGAATAATTTTAGATTTCACTTTACTGTTATTCACTAAATCGGATACATTTATCATAACATTTTCTTTCTCAGGAATGAGTTCTATTTCTTTTTCGAATTCTCTGTACATGACTAAACCCGATAAATCGAATGAAAAAAACTGACCTTTAAAATTATCTGTATCAATGCTTATCTCATATTTCTGCCCTATTGGCAAGCTAATAATCGCTTCTCCTGTTCTAGGATTATTGACAATTTCTTTAAAATACTCCGTATGCCCTTGAACTTTAACCTTTACATCTGCACTAATTGGCTCAAAAAGTTCTATATCGTTAATGTTTACACTAAGGTTTATCGTTTTAAATAATTCAATATCTTTGCTCTTTTCTTGATATTTCTCTACATTTCGTAAATCATAAGACATGGTAAAGCTAGAATATCCTTCTTTTTTTACCTCTATATTAAAATTCCTGCCTACTGGAAGTACAATACTGTAATCTCCTGTAGAAGCATTATTTTCCAACGTCATTACTGTTTTAGATGTTAGTGCATCCGTAATAACCATTGTAGCAGCTATCCCATTTTTCGAGTCCTGATCTGTAATTTTTCCTTGCACGATATTATTCATGAACTGCCTTAAGTTGGGAGGTATTTCAACAGAATAGATATCCTCATTATTATACACATAATACATCAAATCTCCTTGTGCAGAGATACAGGGTAATTGGTCACTTTTGTCTGTGTTTACATAGTTCAAAGGTTGTGGAGTTGACCATTCACCTAATACATTAATTTTTGATTGATACATATCAAACCCTCCACTACCACCTGGCCTATTCGAAGAAAATATTAATGTTTTACCATCTGCCATTATCTTAGGTGCTTTTTCGCAATCCTGATTTATCGGCAAGGGCAACTTCTCAGGTATTCCCCACTTGCCATTTTTATCCTTCATCGATCTATAAATAGAATAACATATTTGATTAAGCTTTCTCAACTCTTTATCTTCAGGCCCTGTTTGGTTATTTGCCACAAAATAAATCGTACTTCCATCAGCAGAAATAGAAGGAAACCCTTCATAATCATTCGTATTAATAGGTGCGCCCACACTTTTAGGAATTGACCATCCTTCTTCTGTTTTTGTTGACATATATATATCTGATAAGTTTCCCATGCCTATCGAGCCACTAAAATAGAGCGTGTTACCATCAAAACTTATACTAGGTCCTGCAATTAAATCAGTACTATCTCCAAATGAGTTTATATTAGTTAATGGAGAGGGAGGTGACCATTTTCCGCTTTCCAGCCTAGACTCATATAATTTAAAACCAGCCCCATTACTGGCTTCAAAAATCATGGTCTTGCCATCTGCACTAATGGATGGAGCATACTCTACAACACCTTCTTTGCTTATCCCACTTACTATTTTTTGTGTACTAATATAATATGACAAACTATCATTTGAATTGATAGGAGGAGCGTCTTGAGCGACTATTCTCGTCAATGTCACTTGAATTAATAAAAGTGTTAAAATAAAGCCCTTCATATAATCTTATTTACCCAGCAAAACAAATGCTCCCCAATGATATGGATCATCGTATTTACTCTTTATTTCTAATTGTGCTTGCTTAAACGCTTCAAATTTATCCATACCTTCTAGCCAGTTAGAATAAAAGCTGGACATTAATTCTTGCGTAGTAACATCATTTACTTTCCATAGACTCATAATCACATTTTTTGCTCCAGCCACAATGAAGGAACGCTGTAATCCATAAACACCTTCCCCATTTCTAACCTCTCCCAACCCTGTTTCACAAGCTGATAATACTACAAGTTCTGTATTATCAAGATTTAAATTCATTGCTTCATAAGCAGTAAGTATACCATCTTCTCCTGCTCCTCTTTCATTTAATATAATAGCTTTTGCACTTCCCGTTAATAATACCCCTGATCGCAACAATGGGTTCGAATTTAAATCATTATGATTTACTTCAAAAGATTGAGCCTGATCATCAAAAGAAATATCATTCATAAAAAAACCATGAGAAGCAATATGAAGCAACCTAGGGCTCATTATACTTTTTATTTTTTCCTCACGAGCTTCTAATGCTGTATTCACATTATTTTCCCATTTATTATCAATCAGCATTTTTTGAATGCTTTCTACTTCAACCTTTGTTCCTGGAAGTGGCGAAATACCTTTCTTAAAACCATACCCTGTTGTTCTATTGAGTGAATTTTCTGCTACTGTTTCAAAATCAATGTCTACATTAAAATCTGGAAAACCGAATATTTCCGCATTATTCGTTACCTCTGTCGAAACAAGTGATTCTTCTAGTAACTCACGGGTGTTACTAACAAACCTAACTTCAAGCTCATCAATTACTGATAACTGAGTAGTTGGATCCCAGAGGGTGTTTATATTGATTTTATTATAGATACCATCGGCAGAGAAATATAGTCGTTTAACTCCTTCTATTTTCTCTCTTATTTCTTTCCAATAATTATTATAAGAAATTTCATTACCTATAGAAAATTTTATCGCATTTCTATAATATTTATACAGCCTGTTTTCTAACTTATTCCCATCATTTAATATTATTACATCGGGTTCATTGTTTGATTTTTTTGTCACAATTAAACCTACATACAAAACAGAATCTGTCATAAATTTTTTATTGACCCTAATCATCTCTATTGCTGCTTCATCTTCTTTCAAATAATCTCTTACATCAGACCAACTATTTTTATTTTTTTCGAACTGTTGAGCGAATAAATGAGATTGCGTAGACAGCTTTTTTTCCAATTCATTCGCTTCCAATTTTATTTTCCCAATATCAATATTATGACTTTGTAACTCTTCTTGAGTATAATTCAAATATTTTACCAGCCTTTCTTTCATTGCCATCCATTCCCTGTAATTTTTTATAAGTTCCTGATTACCACTAGCCATAATTCTATTTCGAACTTTATTACTCGCATTTAATAATAATGCTTTCGTGGATAGCTGTAAATTATACATATCGGCTATCGGAGAGATATTTGAAGATCGATTTTCGAAAAATTGATACTCTATACAAAAATCAAAAAATGCATCAAATACAGGTTTTATCTTGCTATAGAAAGCACTTTTTTCCTTTTCACTCATTGAGGGAAAATATTCGTCTATCTGCTCAGTGTATTTCTTAATCACTTGACTGTAATAGGTGTATGCTTCATTAAATTTTCTTGTGCCATGATAAAGAGAAGCTAACCCATAAAGTGAATAGGCATAATCAGGGTGATTCTCTCCCAATAAAATTTTACGGATTTCTAGTGCTTCCTTAAATGCTTCCTCTGCCTCCTCATACTTACCCAAATCTTGATAAAGTGTGCCTAAATTATAGAGCGTATTCGCATACGATCGGTGATGTTTTCCATTTACGCGCTCGTCAATTTTTAATGCTTTAACAAAAAGAGGTTCGGATTCAGAGTATCTTTCAAGTTTTTGATATAATGATGCCAAATTATGTAGCGTTGTAGCAAATACAGGGTGATCTTCACCATACACCAATGCATCCATTTTAAGGGCTTCCTGAAGTAATGGCATTGCCTTATCATTCTCACCTTTCATCTGATATAACGATGATAAGTTCTCAATAGTGGTAATATATTCTGGATGTGATTTACCATACATGTTTTCATATATATTGGCACTTTCTAACAGAAGCGGTTCAGCCTCACTAATATTACCTAATAACTGATAAAAAAGAGCCATGGCATTCAATGATCTAGCATATTCGGGATGTTGATCTCCAAAATTTTGTCTAGACAGCTCCATTGCTTCTTTAAAATGAGGCTCTGCAATTGGATACTGCCCCATGGATTGCTCCAACCTACCAAAGTTCAAAACATTAGCAGCGTAAGAAGTCGAATTCTTTCCGTACTTTTTTTCTATTATTTTTTTAGATTTTTCTAGAATTGACCTTGCATTTTCATACTCCCCCAATTCAATATAAATAGCAGACAAGTTTTCGAGTGTACCTAAATAGGTATTACTAGTTGTTTTCCCTGAAGACTCACTTACCCCAAGCGATTCCTGAAGAAGATTGCGGGCTTGAAAATGTTCTCCTTTAATCTCCTTTAGTGCAGCTTGATTATTTAATACCAAAGCATAAAAATTACTGTTTCCTTGTGCTATTTTTTTTGCAGTACTAACAGTACTTGTAAATAAATCATCAGCCTCATTGTATCTGCCTAACTCTTTATATAGTACAGCTAGACCATTCGAACATTGTAAGGAGAGCAAAGAAGTATTATCAGCCTTTGTTGTAATTTCAACAGCTCGTTTATAATATTCTTCTGCTTTTTCATAATTATGAAGCTGACGATCAACAAGCGCCTGTTTTCTCAAGGTAGAAGCATAACGTTCATGTTCTTCTCCATATAATGAGACAATAATTCCATTTGATTCTACAAGATAATTCCTTGCCTCTTCCAGTCTTTCTGTGGTTGAATATAAAACAGCTATATTTTCTAATACCTCCGCATATTCATATGAACTTTTATCTTCTGCCACTTTCATCGCTTGTAAATACAGTTCTTCTGCTTTTTTATTATCTCCTCTCTGTTGACTTAAAGCGGCTAAATTATTTAGAGAGGAGACATCCTTCTGTCCAGTTAATTGATCTTCACCAATGCTACTCAATATTTTTTCTGCCTCTTGCGTTTTCCCTAGCTCTTGAAGGTTTACAGCTCTGTTGTTTAATAAATTTGTATACTCACTTGATGTTTTATTTCCTACCGACTCATATATATTTGTAGCAGATTCAAATAATCGTTCTGCCTCTTCTTTATCTACCTTGCGGTACACATTAGCCATACTAGAAACCACATTCAAATATTCTTCTGAATCTTCATAACCAGCATCTTCATAAATTGTTTTCACTGTACTTAAATACTGAATCGCTCCATTACTATCCCCTTGCTCCATCAGCAAATTGCCATAATAATAACAAGCTTGTAAATAGTCCATAGTGATTTCTTCTGGGCTGCCAAAAGCAGTAAAAGCATCATTAAATAGTTTTCCTGAAACTTCGGCATTACCTTTCGAAAACTGAATAGTAGCGATTTTCCATTGGCAATTCACCATTTCTTCATCCCCAGACGAATAATATAACGTATAAATGGTCAACGTTTGCTCTAACGTTTCTAATGCTTTATCATAATTTTCGAGTTGTTGATACATCACACCTAAATTATAGAGTGCTCCAGCATATGTTAAGTCCTTTGGTGAAGCCATTTGCTCTAAGACCGATATTTCTTTTTCAGCAAATTCAATTCCTTCATTGAATTGTGAAAGTTCAAAAGAAACCGTTGATAACAATCTAAGGATGCTGCGATAATTAGCATCTATTTCTCCGCTCTGTTTAAGATATGTGTCAAGACATTGTTTTCCTAATGTAGATGCATTTTCCAATTCATCTGAGTTGTATGCCTCCTGGGCTTGATTGTATTGATTCACCCAATCGTTTTGGGCTACTACTAGGTTGAAAATGCTAAGCTGAACTAAAAAAACGAGCGATATTCTTTTCATTAACATAATATAAATTAAATAAACTTTAAAATAAGCAAATTCTCACATTCCACAATGTATTAGTAAGATGTAAAAAAAATATACCTAATATTAGGTAGTAATTGTTGTATTTTTAAATACCCTTATCAAATAATCTATAATTTCTTTATCTACTTTATTGGATAATTACAAAACACATGATCTATGAAGGAAAACTTCATAAATCTCATTATACGCATATACAAATCAAAAGACATAATCTATATTTCTTTGATTTTTTTACACATCAGTATGTAATAAATATTCGGTATAAGTAAAATGACACCATCGTAGAATATTTATACTAATGAATATTACTATGGGTTATAGTGACTACAACATATTAATCACTTATTGAGTGAACGCCTTTATACCCTATTAGAACATATATCCTTATAAAACAACTATTTATTTTTTTCTGCAAAAACAATAATATGACATATATCATGAATTTAAAATCATATTTTATTGCAATAAACACAAATGTACCATTTATTAAACTAGTCTATATTATCTCAATAATATAGACACTAATTTTGTGTTATTAAATTCGAGACAATAATAAGTAATGTTAGAAAATCTACATGAAAAAGAAAGGTTATTTGCTGAAGAATTAATTTCAGATAGCTTTTCAATGGCTAGTACATCATTGGGACAAATTCTTCAAGATACTACTATACAAGTAAAAAATCTCGATTTCATGATTGATAAAGTTAATGGGGAACATGTATACAGTAACAAAAAAGGTAAGGGTGTACACGTGATAAAAACTGAATTTAACGGAGAGTTAAGAGGTCTTTGTCACTTAATTTTTTCCGAAATCGAGGTAAAAACCGTACATAACACTTGTCTACCAGAAGACATCTTAAAAGATGACAATCTTAAATCAAAAAAGATGAAATGGGCCATTCTTGTAGAAGTTGCTAATATGGTGAGTTCTGCTGTTCTCAATAAATTTAGTTATTCATTTGACACACATATACAAGGAAAAGTCCCTACTTTAAAAGTGATTAGCAATGAAATGGTGAATGAATATATTGATAATGAAGCGAATGAATTCAGCAACCCAATCGTATTTAAAGCAATTTTTTATTCCCCCACACTCAATCTTTCGTTAGATTTTATTTGGTTATTAGATGACACTTTCATTTCAAAAATAAAAGAAATAGCACAGTACAGAATCGAAGAAAAAAGATGCGCTTAATAAGCTAATTTATTCTATAGACTTCATCTATTGAAAACACTATAAATAAGTTTATTTTTTTAGCGCATCAGCAGGTTTTGGAACATGATGTCCTGCACCTCCTGCCCTTTCATCGTCAAATGTTGTAGGTACATCTCCTGCCATTGTCTTTTCTTTCCAGGTGATTACTTCTTTCCCATTATCTTTTCTTTTCATAGTAATACACCCTTCTACAGGACAAACTAAAGAACACAAATTACAACCCACACAATTTTCTTCAATAATGTAGGGCACACGTGTTTCTTCTTTATTTATACCAATCGCTTGATGTGCACCATCTTCGCAGGCTGTATAGCATAGCTGACATTCAATACATTTACTGTTATTGATTTCGGCAACTACTTTATGATTTAAATTAAGGTTCTCCCATGTTTTTATTTTTGGAAGGGCTTTTCCAACCATATCATCAATCGTTTTGAACCCTTTTTGATCCATATATTGCTCCAAACCAGCAATCATCTCTCTAATAATTCCAAATCCGTAATGCATTACAGCTGTACATACCTGTACTGAACCAGCTCCCAGCAAAATATATTCCACCGCATCTTTCCAGTTTTCAATACCTCCAATTCCTGAAATCGGCAAATTTATATAGGGGTGCTGCGCACAATTCTTCAACATATTTAATGCAATTGGCTTTACAGCAGGGCCACAATAACCACCATTAGTACTTTCACCCCCTACATTCGGGTAACTTACGAAGTTATCAATATCTACACCTATTATACTTTGTATGGTATTGATTAAAGATATCGCATCACCTCCTCCCTGAACCGATGCAAGTCCTGCAACGGTAATATCAGTAATATTAGGTGTTAACTTAACAATAACTGGAGTTTTTGCAACTTCTTTCACCCAACCAACAATCATTTTTATCACTTCAGGTTCTTGACCTACAGCTGATCCCATTCCACGCTCACACATGCCATGAGGGCATCCAAAATTTAATTCTAGACCATCAGCACCAGCATTTTCAACATCCCTAACTATTTGATGCCACTCTTCCCTTGTTTCCACCATCAACGAAGCAATCACCGCATGATCGGGAAAATGTTTTTTCACCTCTTCTATTTCCTTTAGGTTGTCTTTTAGTGGTCGATCGGTAATAAGTTCTATATTGTTAAACCCCATCATCCTAGTACCTCTATAATCTAGCCCACCATATCTGCTCGATACATTTATCACAGGAACACCTAACGTTTTCCAAACGGCACCACCCCAGCCTTGGTCAAAAGCTTTCATGATTTGATAACCTGAGTTTGTAGGAGGAGCCGAAGCAAGCCAAAAGGGATTTGGAGCTTTTATTCCTGCGAAATTTATAGATAAATCAGACATGTTTTCAAGTTATTTAGATAGGTACACTTTAATTTCCTGGGCTGCTCTTTTTGCATCTGAAACGGCATTTACTACTTCAGCTCCTCCATTTACAGCATCACCCGCAGCGAAATATTTTTTGTTTGTAGTTTGAAATTTTTCATTCACTTCTATTCTACTTTCTTTATCTAGCGACAAATGATCAATCCACGCAAGAAAATCAACTTTTTTCGATTGACCTGTAGCCATAATCACCATATCGCACTCCTCTATAAATTCAGTACCAGAAATAGCAACCAATTCTCCATTCTCATACGCAGTATTTATAAACCGAACTCCTACAAGTTTCCCTTTCTCTTCCAAAATCTCTACGGGCAAAGTGTTAAACAACCCTTTTACTCCAACAGCTTTAGCCAAGTCATACTCGAAGGCATAAGCACTCATGTATTTCTCCGATCCACGATAAGCCAGCACGACAGAACCAACTCCCATGCGTGCGCACTCCGAAGCTGCGTCCATAGCCGTATTTCCTCCGCCTAATACAATTGCTTTCTTCCCTAAAAATACTTCCTGATGTTGCAGTTTTAACTTTTCGATAAATTCTACCGCTCCATATACATTTATATTTGTTTCTCCTTTTATGGAAATACTTTTCGATTTCCCTAACCCAACACCAATAAAGATAGCATCGTACTTAGCTTCAAGTGCTGTAATTTTATCTTTCGAATCTATTGGAGTATTGTACAGCACTTTATACCCAAATTGATTTTTCAAATAATTCATTTCGGTTAGCACTTCTTTATTTGTGATTTTATAGGGTGCCACACCGTGCAATGCTAACCCTGATGGCTGTGATTTCGCCTCATATATATCTACTTCAAAGCCTTCTTTCCTTAATTCACAAGCACAAGATATTCCTGAGGGACCTGCACCTATGATAGCTACTTTTTTATTTTTATCTTCCCTTACATAACATAATTCAACACCCCTTTCAATCGCATTGGTAGTAGAAAAACTTTGTAACCTACCAATTTCTAATGGTTTTACATTTTGATGGTTAAATACACAAGCTCCTTCACATAATACTTCGGTAGGGCACACTTTACCGCATGTATTCCCAAGGTAATTAGCCTCATAAATAGTTTTAGCTGCCCCTGTAATGTTTTTTGTGTTTATTTGCCGAATAAACAAAGGGATGTCTATTCCAGATGGACAAGCAGTAACACAAGGTGCATCATAACAAAATAAGCATCTAGAACTTTCTAGATATGCTTCTGTATCATTCATAATAGGTTTTATCTGAGAAAAATTCTCTTCAAATTCCTCCTTTGATAAAGGACGTACAAATTCACTCATACGGAAATGATTAATTTTTTTGATTTTTTGTATTACAACTCTGTTAACTTCGAGTATGTCTCTGGTCTTCGGTCTCTAAAAAATTGCCAAGTAGAGCGCACTTCTTCAATTAAATCTAGATCGAAATCAGCAACCAACAACTCATCATTATCTTCAGATGCTTCTTTGAAGATTTGACCACGAGGATCCACAAAATATGAGGTGCCATAAAATTTACCAATATTCCAAGGCATTTCCGTTCCTACTCGATTGATACACCCCATAAAGTATCCATTAGCAGCTGAATGAGCAGGCTGTTCCAACTTCCATAAATACTGTGAAAGTCCTGCTACTGTTGCCGATGGGTTATATACGATTTCAGCCCCATTAAGCCCTAGTGCTCTAGCTCCATCTGGAAAATGGCGGTCATAACATATGTAAACCCCTATTTTTGCATACTTTGTCTGAAAAACAGGATAGCCGAGATTCCCTGGCTTAAAAAAGAATTTTTCCCAAAATCCAGAGGTATGTGGTATATGATTTTTTCGATATTTCCCTAGGTATGTACCATCTGCATCAATCACAGCAGCCGTATTGTATAATACCCCTGCTTGTTCTTTTTCATAAATTGGTACTATGATGACCATATTGTACTTTTTAGCATATACCTGCATTTTTTCAGTAGTAGGGCCAGGTACCGTTTCGGCTGTTGCGTACCACTTATTATCCTGACTAGGACAAAAATAAGGAGTGGTAAATATTTCTTGTAAGCACAAAATCTGAACACCTTGCCTACCTGCTTCTTCAATATACGGAATATGCTTTTCATACATAGCATCACATATCTCTTGTATCGAACCCTCTCCCTCAGTCATGGGAAGACTCATTTGTATCAAACCTGATTTTACTATTCGTGGCATAATATTATTACATTTAATATACGGGACACAAAACTGAATAATTTATTTGAAAAAAATAACCAGTTATGCTCAACAATATTTTATTTAGTGTTTCTAAATTATCAGTGAACTTTTTCCTCTTGGAATAAATTTTCCATCGCCAGGTTTCAGCTTACATTCTTCATTTTCGATTGCTATTTTACCTCTTAAAAGTACGGCTTCCGTTTTTCCCGTCACTTCCCAACCTTCATAGGCTGAGTAATCACAATTCATATGGTGTGTTTTCGAAGAAATAGTATGCGTTTTATGAGGGTCAAATATTACAATGTCCGCATCAGTACCTACTGCAATTGTTCCTTTTTTAGGGTACATTCCAAAAATTTTAGCCGCATTAGTCGAACATATTTCAACAAATTTATTTAGGCTAATTTTTCCTTTCCTCACCCCTTCCGAATACATAAATTCTACTCTATGCTCTATCGCAGGGTGACCATTAGGTATTTTAGAAAAATCATCTTTCCCCATCTGCTTTTGTTCCCAAGTAAATGGGCAATGGTCTGTCCCAACAACTTGTATTAACCCTTGGTTTATACCTGCCCATAATGCTTCTTGATCTTTTTTCTCTCTCAACGGAGGGCTCATCACCCATTTAGCTCCATCCTCTTGATCATATTTCGAGGCATCTAACATTAGATACTGAGAACACGTTTCCACAAATACCTTTTGGTTGCGGTGAGTCGCCTTTCTAACTGCATTTAAAGCTCCTTCGCAGGTCATATGTACGATATAGCCTGGACACCCTGTATAATGTAGCATGTCGGCAAATCTAGCCGATGCTTCTGCCTCTGTAACTTCAGGTTGTGATAAATAATGATATAATGGTTTTGTGTTTCCTTCGGAAAGGTTTTTAGATATAAGAGAATCAATCATGTCTCCATTTGTAGCATGTACCGTAACTAAACCGCCATGTTTTTTTACAATTTTCATAAGCTGTACCATCTGCCCATCATCAATCATCAAAGCTCCTTTGTAGGCCATAAACGTTTTGAAAGAAGTGATTCCCTCTTCTTCTATCATTTGGACTACTTCTTTAGCTACATCATCATTAAAGTCAGTAACTGCCATGTGGTACGAAAAATCTCCTACTGCTTTGTGCAACGATTTATCTTGCCACGTTTTCAAAGCATTATGAAGTGTATCACCTTGAGTTTGAAGTATAAATTCTATTACAGAAGTAGTACCACCATGCAATGCTGCCCTAGTACCTGTTTCATAATCATCAGAAGAATAGGTACCCATAAATGGCATATCTAAATGCACATGAGGATCAACACCACCGGGTAACACTAATTTTCCAGCAGCATCAATTTCCTTATCTGCAACCATCGATAGGTTCTTTCCTATTACTGTGATGGTTTCGTTTTCAATAAATATATCGGCCTGATAATCATCAACGGCAGTAATTATTCGACCGTTCTTAATTAAAATTGACATAGGAAATAAAGTTTAGTATATGTAAAGTAACAGCTATTGCATAAAATTTGAGTACTAAATTACATAATTTATCACACGATTTTCATTCTTAATGATTGAAACATTACTATTTTATTAACTGCTAACATCAACGAGGTGAGTTGTAATTATTATCTGAGAATAATTTTTCTTAATGAAGCATTTTTTGTAATTAATACTGTCAGAATTTATTGAACTAGTTATATTTGCAGTAAGTCATAATAAAACACACTATGGGAAGAGCATTTGAATTTCGGAAAGCTAGAAAAATGAAACGTTGGGGGCAAATGGCTAAGACATTTACTCGCATTGGAAAAGACATTGTAATGGCAGTAAAAGCTAGTGGTCCCGATCCTGATTCTAATGCTCGACTACGTGCCATTATGCAAAATGCCAAGGCCGTAAATATGCCGAAAGACAATGTTGAACGTGCCATTAAAAGAGCTGTCTCTAAAGATCAGGGAGATTATAAGGAAGTGTTATTCGAAGGGTATGCACTTCATGGTATAGCTGTTTTAGTAGAAACCGCCACCGACAATAATAATAGAACAGTGGCTGATGTAAGAAGTTACTTTACCAAATGTAACGGTAGTTTAGGCACTTCAGGATCAGTAGAATTCATGTTCGACCACACTTGCCATTTTAAGGTAAATAAGGAAGGGTTAGACGTTGAAGAGTTAGAATTAGAATTGATTGATTCTGGTGCTGAAGAAGTATTTGAAGAAGAAGACAGCATCATGATATACGGATCATTCGAAAGTTTCGGGGCTTTACAAAAAGAATTAGAAGAAAAAGGTATCGAAATTCTCTCCTCTGAATTTGAGAGAATACCCAATGTAACAAAAAAACTATCGGGCGAAGATATCCAAGATGTTGAGAAGCTTTTAGAAAAATTAGAAGAAAATGAAGATGTTCAAAACGTTTATCATAATATGATTACCGAGTAAGTTTACAATAACGAAACGTATTGAAAAAAGTGATATAAAAGAGACTTTACGGGAACTATTACGATTTTTTCAACCAATCCTTGCAGTAATCATATCCGCTAATATCACTAACCCTTCACGCAAATATTTATCCTCTACAGGAAAATGATCCGCCTTTTCTGCTCCTGACTCGGCATTCACTACTGTATCGTCAGGTTTATTATTTTTTTTCTTTTTCGCTTCAATACGATCTCTCTCTTCTTGTCTTTTTACTTCGTTAAGTGATATTTCATTTGTATTGATAGTTTTAAATAGTTCATTTGTTTCTTCCACCAATACCATCAGGTCGGGGTCGTTCTTTAGTCGCTTATTAAAATCACTATTTAATTTCGTAATCAGTTTATCGGATACGCCATTCGAAATTTCAAATTGTGTAGAAGAAATTTGATCCCAAGGCAAAGCACTTTTCATAGAACTTTCTCCAAACTCTTCTGCGCTAAACGCTGAAGGCAGTTCGATATCTGGTGTTACCCCTTTGTGTTGAGTGCTACTACCCGTTACTCTGTAAAATTTCTGAAGGGTCATTTTCAACTGCCCTACCTCTCCCCTCGCTTCAGGAATAAACCTACCCAAATCTATTACACTTTGCACTGTTCCTTTACCAAAGGTTTGCTCACCTACAATCACCCCCCTCTTATAATCTTGTATGGCACCTGCGAAAATTTCTGAAGCTGATGCGCTAAATCGGTTAATCAAAATAGTAAGAGGTCCTTCATATACTGCTCCAGAAATAGTGTCTTTCCCTATTTCAACCTGCCTTCTAGGGTCAGAAGGTCTCACTTGCACCACAGGACCTTTGTTTATAAATAAACCTGTCAATTCAATAGCTTCTGCCAGCGAACCTCCTCCATTATTCCTTAAATCAATCACAAGTCCATCTACTCCATCTACTTCTAGTTCTTCTATTAATTTTTTTACGTCACGAGTGGTACTTTTGTAGTTTGGATTTCCTTTTTGGAAATCTTCCCAATCCATATAAAAGCTAGGTATTTTAATTACCCCAACATTCAAATCTTTTCCATTTCTCGTTACCGATACGATCTCTTTTTTTGCTGCTTGGTCTTCCAGTTTTACTTTATCTCTAACAATATGAAGCGTTTTTGCTTCACCATGAAGTCCATCTTCAAAAGGAATAACACTCAATCGCACTGTTGTACCTTTTTTACCTCTAATTAAGGATACAACATCATCAATTCGCCACCCTATAACATCTTCCATTTCACCTTCTTCACCTTGGCCTACAGCAATTATCCGATCATCGGAATGCAGCATACCTGTTTTATCCGCAGGGCCTCCTGGTACAATACGCACTACTTTTGTGTAGTCATTATCAGTTTGCAATGTAGCTCCAATTCCCTCAAGAGAAAGGCTCATGTTTATTTTAAAATTATCAGAAGTATGTTTGTTAAAATAATTTGTATGAGGATCATATGACTCTGCCAATGCATTCATATACGTTTGAAATACATCATCGCTTTTGTATTGTTCAAGCGTTCTACTATAGCGATCGTATCTTCCTTGTATAATTTTAACTATTTCTTCTTCAGTCTTTCCATTGATTTTTAGACTTAGTTTTTGATTTTTCACTGTTTTACGCCACAAATCGTTCAATTCTTTTTCATTTCTCACCCATTCATCGTCTTCACGATCCATGTCTTGGCTTTCCTCAAGACCATAATTAAATTCTTTTGTAATTAAATTTTGTTTTACATATTCCATTCGCTCAAAGTAGCGAGTTTGAAAAACTTGAAATATATCAAAAGCTGGATTCACATTTCCTTTTCTTGTTTCGTTATCTAGTTCGAACCGATATTTTTCGAATTCCTTAATGTCTTTTTCTGTAAAATAGCTTTTACTAGGATCCAATGCTCCAATATAGCTATCCAAAATAGCAGAGGAAAGAGAATCATCTAAGGTCAATTTTCGATAATGATGCATCTCTAAAAGTTGGACAATCAACATCGCTTCTTTCGTGTGCTTTACTTCAGGTTCGAGGTGATGTAATGAGTCTGTCTGCGCAGAAAATGATTGGAAAACAAACGTACAAACGACTAATAAAAGGGATGTCAATTTCTTCATAGTTACTATTTCTTTCTACTCAATTATTTTACTTGTATTACGTATATTAATTATGATAGTTCAAAATTAATGCCACAAAAATATCAGCATCTACGTTCAGTACAAATTTTATTTATATAGCTATTTGTATTCTTTCAAAAAATTCTCTGCCTGTTCAATTTGTTGAAAATCAAAAGATTTAACATCTCCATCTGCACTAATAATTTGAATTTTAATCCTAGCTACCGTACTTACTTTTCCTGCCATAACCATATTTCTTATGTATTCTTCATTGTCGTTATTCGACAGACGAGAAATTTTATGTGCGGTAGTTCTTGTCGATTTGCAATACGAACAAACATAATTTTTCAATAATTCGCCATCTTTTTCTTCTGTAGCTGGCTCTAATATTTCTTCATTATTAACTTTTAATGTCTGGAAACCACATGAGCCACATTTCAAAGCACTCATATATCCATCGTATTTTTCAATTTTAACATCCTGTGTTTCCTCATCAATCCACACATCATAATCCACAGAAAACACCTCTTCCTCTGCTTGCATGCCTTCTCCCAAATGCACATCTTCTTCTTCTTCACTTAGTAATTTCATTTTATTACCCGTTTTAGGATTAATTCGAGGCATAAATCTCCACTTATCAAGTTTTTTCTGCATTTTTCCTGGGTAGTAATATTTTACTATTAGTATTGATACATACCCTACAAGGGTACCAATACACATAGCAATAAAAAACCGAACGAAAAACCATGCATAGTTCAACATTACGGTTTCATTACTATACGTATTACAGATAAATGCAACAGCTATTCCTATTAGGATGTAGGTAAACTTATACCATCGTATTTCATTTTTGTTAATATACTCGTATTTAAGCTTATAATCTTTTATGGATGAGACCTTTATATGATGTGTAATCACCACAGCCATCGCAATGAATAATAATGCAACAGCACCATAAACCATAATAAGTGACCATATTTCGATAAACTGTACGTAGGAAGAATTGTCAGACATGAGTAGTGATTTTTAAAGATTTGACTAATCAACGTTTAATAATCTTTTAAGATAAAAAACTGTTGTTTATTATTCAAACGATAATCATTATTTAAGTTTGTACTATATACTTACATAACCCACAATACATGAAAATAGTATTCAAAACTTTAGCTCGTATAAATAAGTTTATTCTACCTCGGTATAGTAAACGTAACATCAACAACCTTTCTATGCTCGACAAAGCCATAGTGGGGTATCGATATTGGGTAACCAAAAATGCGTTATAAAATAAATTGAAAGCTTATTTTTATTCCAAAATTACTTGCTTCAGGGTTATCTAAGTAGGTTAATCTATGAATAAAATCAATTCTTCCAACTTTAAAGATATTTTCCACGCCATATCCTACTTCAACATAAGGGGTCGTTTTATTTAAAAAACCAGGTTCTTCCACAAGGTCTCCCTGCAAATCAAATTGAGGGATGATATTTTTATTTTGCTCACTCAAACTTCCATAAAGCACATTTCCTGTCGCTAATAGTCTCCACTTCAATTTTTTCATTACTGGGATACGATTTAACACAAACCCTTCGAAATGATGATTATACTTTAGTGTGACATATTGATCACTTACAAATTCTGAAAACCGCATCAGGTTATATGCCGCTGTGGTATAAAAATTACTTTGATTTCCTATATGTACTTTCAGCAATGGGTAGGGCAGCTTTGAGAAAATATGTTCGCCAGAGATTGATAATTTAGAAGTTCCTAAAAATCCCATTTTGAAATTCTTTCTAACATTTAATGCCATTTTCTGATAATTAAAATCACTACCTAAAGCACCTTTAACCCCTAATGTATAACGAGCGGTAATAGCAGGCCACTCTCCATAACTTATCACTAATCGTTCATTATTTGATTGTAAATACAATTGACCTGGCGTAAAACTAGACTCCACAACAATTTCAGTTGAATTGAAATTAGTGGCGATTGTAGAGTTCACCTCTTCTGGGTTAGTATAGTAGGCAAAATCAAAATGATTATCAATAGGTTGGAAATTTCTGTTCTTAAAAACTATTCTTTGAGTAAACCCTTTAAAAAGTTCTCTTTCAAAAAGAAACCTAGCTTCTTGATAATTATATGGTTTTACAAGCGTCCCAAATTTACTTGCTGCCAAAAATACTGAATTACCTAATAAATCAGCTTCTGTTAGCCCTACCTGATCAATATCTTCTGTATAAGAAAGTCCTATTTTAGTCCATTTTTTTCTTGAAAGTATAGCGTCAGAAAAAATTCGATACTTAAATTTATCATCATTAATACCATAAGCCAACCTCCCTCCAAAAATCCATTTTTCATTAAAATTAGTTCTCATTCCTAATTGAAAACGATGCCCTTCTACTGTGTTATTTGCATACATCGATGAATAAGGGCCAATATCTATTTTACCTACACTATAATACCCTTCTACTGCAATTTTAATTATTTCCGTATACGTTTTTACAACTGGAATATTAACCAATGTATCAATCATACTATACACATTTAGCTCACTTGTAGATAGTGGTTCATGTCTAATATTATCCCAATAGGCTACATTATTATCCATTTTATAATCCTCAGACACTTCTATAGGTATGTCGAAAAATGAAATGTCTTTTGGTTTGTTCACTACAATATTCTTATTAGAAGTATAGAATTTAGCTAACATCCCTGCTGTTTTTTTTGTTACCTCACCAATATCTAGTAATACTCTATTTTTAGAAGGTATCCATGCTCCCGATTCGGTGGGGCTTAACTCTTGTTGGATTTTAATCTTTTCTATATAATTAAGGTTTGCTGTTTTATTTACTGTTGCATCAATTTGTTTGAGTGCGAATTCATTTTTGGTTATCCACATTGTTCCAGTAAACGCTAAATCTTGTTCACTTTTTGGATTAAAATCTAAACGATAACAAAAGTGACCATCAATATATACACTATCTGTAAGGTCATATTCATAATATAATTTCCACCCGTCTGCTATAGGTGAGACAAACTCTTTGGTGACGATATCGAGCCAATTATCATAAAAATTGTATTCTTGAAAAGAAGAGCCTATGTATTGAGATGAAAAACTACCATCTTCTACACCTACCCCTGTCACCTTCGTTTTTAATATATGCTCTTTTTTTAGTTCAGGGGTTTTTCTATAATAATAATTGGAAATAGATTCTGAAATAAAAACAGGTAATACTGGTTTTCCATCTTCCCCCGCTAATTGTTCTACGCTATCCATCACTTGCGTGATTTTCTGCATTATTTTCCGATTTTTAAATTTCTCGGAAATATTATCTACATCTAACTCTATTTTGGTATATGTTTCATATTCATAGCCCTCAAGTTTATTCTTATCATTATTCTTTTTATGTTTCACAACATTTCTTAATATTTCAAAAGCTGGGTCCTCACCTGATAGGACTAACACTTCTTGTAAGCTCACTACATCCTCTTCCAACTGAAAGTTAATCACCTGGCTCTTATTAATGATGTATTTAATTTTTGTTTTATAACCAATATACGACACCATCAATGAATCAGAAGGGAATTTGTCTGTTGAAATGGAGAATTTACCAACAAAATCCGTAGTAGAACCTACAGTACTATTATAAAAAACAACATTAGCAAAAGGAACGGGATCTCCAGTTGCGGCATCGGTAACTTTACCTGTAATGGTTAATTGCTGTGCTTCACAATAAAAGGTAATGAAGCTAAAAAATAGTGTTATTTGTAATGCTACTTTTCTCATGCCTCAATAATAATCAATTCTTTTTCACCTAAGTGCTTAGGTGATTTATTTACAATATACGTATCCCAAATAGCTTTCGTTCGTGCAAAAATTTCGCGAAATATCGTTTTAAATGCTAACGACCTCGGAACAGGAGCAGTAGCAATAGCAATAGCTTCAATATCATAATAATTACTAATAAAAAGTGCGCGGTAACAATGAAACTCCTGAGTAACGATAATGATATCATCTTGTCCAAATATTTCTTTAGAACGAACGATAGAGTCTAATGTTCTAAGTCCAGCATAATCCAATGATATAGCAGTCTCAGGAACTCCAAGCTCAATGAGTGCGTTTTTCATTTTCAAAGGCTCATTGTAATACTTTGACCTATTATCTCCACTCACCAACAAATGTTTAACAACACCTGATTTATACAAATTTGCAGCCATCGAAATTCGTGTATGAAAAAATGGATTATCTTCTCCACTCAACAATTTATTACTTGTTCCCAATATCAATGCTACTTGTTTATGAGGTACATTTTCAATACTATAATAGATATTACTCTTAGTAGATTCGATAATCAAAGCATTTGAAAGTGTAATAACAACCAAAATACTTACAGAAGCAAAAGCTAAAATTTTAATGATTTTTCTTTTATAGAATTTCATTTTTTTTTCTTATTAAATAATTTTCAATAATACTTTCAGCCCTCTTTACATTTTTTTTATACCATTCAAGTTTCAATTGACTATGTTCTTCTTTGCTCAATTTCCATTGAATAGTAGATTTTTGGAGATTTTTAGTGATGGTACTTAAACAAATGGCTGCACTAACAGATATATTAAGGCTTTCAGTAAACCCATACATAGGAATTGACACTTTTTCATCTGCCATATCCAATACATCTTTACTTACACCTGTTTGTTCTGTTCCAAACACCAAAGCTACTTTTTCATTTAGATTTAATTCATCAATTGGAATACTATTTTTATCAGGAGTAGTCACAACAACCTTATACCCCTTTTGCTTTAAATTTGTTATACACGAAATAGTATTATTAACCGTTGGTATGCAATAATTAAACATATCTACCCATTTAGTAGCCCCCATCACAACTTTTGGATTTATGTTATATCTATTTTCATTTTCTATGATGTGTAAATCTTGTATGCCAAAACAATCACACGTTCGTACTACTGCACTTGCATTATGCGATTGATATATATCTTCTAATACTACTGTAACATGCCTTGTCCTATTTCTCAACACTCTATCAATTTGTGATTTTTTATTTTCAGTTACAAATTCAGAAAGCATGTCTATTATTTCTTCCATTAAATCATTGAAATTTAAAAATCAATTAAACCTTTTTCCTCATCAAAAAATAGATATACGAAACGAGTGTAAATAAAACACCCATCACTACAGAAAGCAGCACTGCTCCAGCAAGGTATTGTACTAAATTGGATTTAACGGCTTCAATGGTTAATCCATCCTTAAAAAGGATGTCATTAGAAGGATTAGAAACAAAAAAATAACCTATTCGATAGCTACTATAAATGATTACAGGAATCATTGGAGGGATACTAATATTCGCTGCTAAAATAAATAATGCTTTATTAAGCTTGAAAAAATGAGCTAACGGTATTCCTATCAATAACTGATATCCCCAAACAGGAAAAATTCCCATAAAAACTCCAAACCCTATCGACATTGCTTTTACGTGTACTGGCTGAGTTTGATCAAAAAAATGCTTTTTTATAAATACTTTTATATTTTCCTTATTCAACAATTTAACAAATCGAAAAGGAATGTAGTACGCTAACGCCAAAATCACCAAATAAGTATTCAATATGCTTATTCTTGTAAAATCTTGAAATGGTCGAAAGTGAGAAATTCGTTTTTCTTCCGGATCGTAATGTACTTTTACAGGGATATTTTTCACTGCTATTCCTTGCCAAGCAGCTTTGACAATTACCTCTACCTCAAATTCAAACCGATTGGTAAGATAGCTTGTATATTCCATTTTCTTTATAGGGTACAAACGATAGCCCGACTGAGTATCTTCTAGTTTTATCCCTGTTTCGAATTGAAACCAAAAATTTGAAAACTTATTGCCAAAACTACTTTTACTAGGTACATTCTCTTGATTCATATTACGAGAACCAATCACCAATGTATGTGGGTTTTGTTCAATCTCACTAAGAAAAAATGGTAAATCTGATGAGTAATGTTGCCCATCACTATCAATCGTAATCGCATACTCATAACCTTTCTGGAGGGCATATTTAAAAGCACTTCTTAATGATTTACCCTTTCCTTTATTAAAAGTATGTGTGATTATATCTACTCTTTCTTGATAATCCAAAAGGATTTGAGAAGTAGTATCACTAGCTCCATCATTTACAATGATGATATTTTTTGTGTATAACAAAACATCATTTACTACCTCTTTTAATGTTTTATCATTATTATATGTAGGGATTATAACACAGCAATGATACTTATCAAATTCTTCTTGAAGTTGCATACGCTATACTAAAACTCCCTTCACTTTGAATGTAATCGTGTCATCTTCTAGGCTAGCAGAAGCATTTATTTTCAACTCAGCTCGTTCTTCACTATAATCCACTTTAAAAAACAATTTACTCGTTTTTGTAGGGTCTACCAAACTAAGGAATTTGATATTATGAGCTTCTCTAAGTTTATAGGTTTTCCCTTTAACATCAGAGATAATTTCTTTCAATATTTCAATTGTACAAACCCCTGGTAAAACAGGCTGATCTGGAAAATGACCTTTAAATATATCATGTGCTGAATCAATTTCAATTTCAGCCACTATTTTATCTTCCTCATGACTAAGAGAAGATACTGTATACAAATCGTTTTTTAGCATTCTATTGTTCTAAAAGTTCTAATTGTAGTTTAACCTTGATTGCATTATGAGTCAAATTTAAGGATTTTGGTGTATTTTTCTCATAGTTATCAAACACAATCTTTGTTTTTGTTAAATTAAACCCTCCTCGATTTTCGATATATACAATATTACTGTCATCAACCTCCAATAATAATTTTCGTGTTGACCACACTTTATACTTCATAACATCATTTTTCGTGGTTTTCTTTTTAATTCTTTCGGCACTTTCAACGTCTGACAACATCAGCATTGCAAAATCTCTTTCCATTATTTTTCGAACAGATTTCTTATCCAAATATTGTATCATCTTTTTCCAAACAAATACTCCATCAATAATTTTAAACTCCATGAGTTTCAGTCCCATTTTAGACAAAAACACACCATGATAATTTGATTTAGATTGTCTTTTAAGCACTAGCAATCCACTGCCATAATATTTTTTATAGCTCATGGACATGTCATATATTACATTGGTATCATTAAACGACAAATAAGGTATTGGTAATTGTTCAACTTCTTGAGAAAATGAATGAAGTTGAATACTGATAAAAGCAATACTGAGAATTTTACTTTTTAGAAAAAATTTCATCGGAAATTGCCTGATTGAATTGTTTATTAAAAAAAGTGATTTGCGTATAATCTTCTTCTGGCTCTACTAATTTTAGGCGTGAAACCGAATAATCTTGTTTATCAAAATAAATCTCTATTTCAGACAAAAAAGCTCCTAACTGTTTTTTATCAATGGGGGTCAAAACAGCTGCAAAATATTCCTTATTCTCTAAATAAGTAATGTTAAATTTAGTGGCATCGAGTACATTTCCTTGTACACTATTTATTATCAGTTGATTCATTTCGGAAAAAAGTTTACTCGACCCTACAGAAAACTCATTTACCTTGCCTCCATCATCGATGATTATTCCATTACCATTTAAGACTATGTCATACAAATAGGGCGTTGTATAACTCCACTTAACCATATTGGGCTGTTTAAATTTGATAGTGCCATTTGAGATTAGCTGCTGCGACAAAATACTCATGAATTTTTCTTGCTTAAATTCAGCAATGATACTATTCGTAATAGCCGTTTTTTCAGTAAGATTTTTTTTAAATGCCTCTACCTCTTTCATAACTCTAAAGTCATTTTGAGCAAAAGAAATAAAAGTGATTATAAAGCATATAAAAGTAATAGTTGCCCTCATTTATATATAAATTAAATTTTCAATAAATCTTCTACCTTCACACTCTTTAAATTTTGTTTTTTCATGAACTGCAAAATTCCCTCCAAAATCTGTACCACATCATCTCTATCATCATGAAGTAAGATGATTGCGCCACCTTTCATTTTTTTCATGACTCTTTGCACTACTTTTTCAGCACGATCTCCTATCGTATCATAAGAACGAACATTCCAACCAATAGTTTTCATTTTGGTTTTTTTTACCGCTCTTGCTATGCGTGGGTTGGTTATACCAAAAGGAGGACGAAATAAGCGCTTACCATTATTATTTTCAATAAGTATATTGGTCTTTTCTATTTCATCAATCATTTTATTTACAGAAAGAATAGGGAAATTGTGCTGATGTGCATATGAATGATTTCCGACACTATGTCCCTTATTAATAATTTCATTCACTAATACCTGATTATACTTCACTTTTTTTCCAATGCAGAAAAACGTAGCCTTTGCATCGAATTCATCTAGTAATTTCAATACCTTAGGAGTCAAAGTTTCGTGAGGACCATCGTCAAAAGTAAGTGATATTTCATTACTATTGGGATTTCCGTTATTACTCGACTCTAAAAAAAAATTCCACTGAATAAAGTAAGATCCCGTTGCCACAAATAGTAAAAAGAATAGCACGACTATACCATACCAATAATTTGAAAATGAAACTCCATACATGTCCAAGCCTAGCATTATTACTAACAGTATAGCAAAAAACAACTTTACATGTATGTATTTTAACATTTACTAAGAAGGGTTACTGAGTGATAATCCGAATGAAAGTGATTATACACCACAATGTATTCAAATTCTTTTTTAGAATCTCCACTAACCAAAGTCTGTGGATATTCCTTTTGGTAAGCAATCATTTTAGTAGCCAAGTGACATCCGAATGCACTAGCTGTGAAATATTCGCCTGAAATGTTTTTAAATTGATAAATGGACTTTCCTTGAAATATAGACGAAACTAATTGATCGTATTTATCATCGTCTTTTTTTGAATTATTATACCCCATCAACACTCCATCAATTTGATTGATCTCTACTCCTACTTCTACTAATAGTCCATATATTGATTCTATTACTTCCTCTTCACTATTCGGTTTAAAAAGGGTTTTCATTCCTTGAATCACCGCCAATGAATTTTCTTTTTGATGAGACGACATTAAAAACATCGTTGCCCCTTCCCCTAGCGATGGGGAACTCGTCACCCCCCCGTTATCACTTTGAAAGCAGCCTAATTTTTGTAAAATAACATTCGTTTCGGGGATTACTTCATCAATACCTCCCACTAAAATGTCATTATTTCCCTCTTCAAGGTGTAATAATGCATCTCCTAAAGCATTCTCAAATGAAAACCCTCTGTTTGCATACGTGAAATTATGGTTTGTACAACCAATTAATAGTGCTATTTGACCAGCAATAGTGTTATGAGTAGACTGGATAAACGCAGTAGGAGATAGTAACCCTTCTTCTGTTTCAACAATGTCTTTTAAAAACTTGGCCGTATCTTGTAAACATCCAAGACCTGTCCCTATTATAATGGCACCTGGGGAATTATTTTGCAATTCTTCCAAACATTTGCTAGACGTCACCACTCCCATTTTAATTATTCTAGCCATTCTTCTCGCCATTTTAGGGTCTAGAAAATCACGATAATTTGGATCTACAGCTTTATGATAATCAGCCTCTATCGGTATCCATTCTTCTAAATAATTCTCTTCATTTAAAGTAGACTGAGAAGAAATAGACGAAGTGGCGTTGATATATGCTTTCATGTTATTTTTTAAAAATTAAAGCAGAACAATTTCCTCCAAAACCAAGCGAGTTTGACATAACCGTATTTACCTCCTTTTCAACAACATCAAAAATTGGAGGTTGAGAGATAACATCCATAGGTGTATCTACCCGCAAACAAGGGAATAGAAGATTATGACGTAAAGAAAGTAATGAAAACACTGCTTCTATAGCACCTGCAGCACCTAATGTATGCCCCGTATATGCCTTGGTAGAACTATACAAAGGCATATTTTCTTTAAACAATGAATTAACCGCCATACTTTCAGACATATCGTTATTTCCTGTACCAGTACCATGTACATTGATGTAATCAATTGAAATATCATCTGCCACGCTCATCGCTTTTCTCATTGCATTTAGTGCCCCTTCACCTTGAGGAGAAGATGCGGTTTGATGGTACGCATCATTTGCATTTCCATACCCTATTACTTCACCTAATACATTCGCCCCTCTAGCACGAACCGACCTCTCTGACTCTAACACCAAATAAGCGGCTCCTTCACCAAGGTTTAGTCCTTTTCTGTTTTTATCAAAAGGTTTGCAAGGGTGATCATCTAATATTTTTAGAGAATTAAATCCATTTAATGTGAATACCGAAAGTGCATCGGTACCTCCTGCTATCGCCACCTCAGCTTTACCTCCTTTTATGGTTCTACATGCCTGCATAATTGTATTTGCAGACGATGAACAAGCGGTACTTATCGTACTTGTCTCTCCTAGAGCACCAATATAATTAGCGATGGTTTCAGTACTATGTCCACAGTCGTGACCCGAAAAAGCTTCTTTATAATTCACTTCCTCTCCCTCCAAAAAAGCTTTGTAATGTACTTCAGAAACATCCATTCCACCAACAGAAGTACCATTAAAAAAAAGTGCAGAATGTAATTCGTTAGATGATAAGCCACTTAACCGAATTGATTCTTTGGCTGCGATCATCCCCAACAAAGCAGTTCTAGAAATCGTTTTCGATACCTCAAAACCTAATTGCTTTTTTAAGTCGTTATTTGAAAGTTTTACCTCCCCTACTACTTTTTGATTCGCATAATTTGTTTTTAAGAAAAGAGGGCTTGAGATACCTGATTTTTTATTTTTTAGGGCATGTAGGTTTTCTTCAATATCATTCCCTAATGCTGAAATTATTCCCCAACCTGTAACATATACCCTTTCCGTCATCTAAGCCTTGTTTTCTTGAATAAATTCAGCGATGCTTCTAACACTATTAAATACTTTTTTTCCAACTTCAGGATTATCAATTTTCACTTCATAGTTCTTTTCCAAAAGAACAATTAGCTCCAATGCATCAATAGAATCTAAACCAATTTTTTCTCCGAAAAGCAATTCATCATCTGCAATATCATCAACTGTGAAATCTTCCAAATTGAGTTGTTCAATTATATCTTCCTTGAGTTGTTGTATTAATTTGTCCATTATCTTTATTATATTAAGTTTTTTATTTTATCGTTAAATATACTTATTGTATCCTTATTCTCATTTGAAATTAAAAACAAATGCGCTTGATAATCCTCCCCATCAAAATCTACCCACCCTGTAATACAATACGTGTACTTTTCTTTGTCAAATAAATAGGAAACATATTGATTTAAAAAGGAAGTGTCAAAATCCTTCATCTGAAAGCAGGAATTTTCACCAGTAATTTTATACTTGATACACATCTCACCAATCATGATATTGGGCAATGTGTAAACAAAAACAGCAGGGCTTGGTAATTCATCCATACTAGTTTGATGAATAGTATCTGAAACAATGGATGAACTACTGTTTCCTAAAATTATTGCTACTTCACTAGAAGGAGTGTCAACTAATACTTGGCCATTATCAAGTAAAAATTCAGAAGTAAGAAGAGCGAGTTTACACAAATTATCCATTTTATGATATTTGCTATACCCGATTTCAAATTGTTTATATACTTTTAGTGCAAAATCATTAAAAGAAAGGTTTTGATTCAAAATAATAGGTTTTCCATTTTTAAAAATACCTTTTGAATTAAAAGTGCAATATGATTGAATTCCTAAATTCATGCTTTCTTAAAAATTATTGCAGCGTTACATCCTCCAAATCCCGACACCGTTTTAAGCGCAATATCAATATTTTTCTTTTTCGTCTTTTCTATTACACTTATTTTTCTCGAAACCCCTAATTGATTGAACCCTTCTGATTTCATTAGTTGGTTTGCGTTCAATTGTCGGATTGTTAAAATGGATTCAATAATACCCGCAGCACCTAATGTATGGCCAAAATATCCTTTTAAACTATTTACTGGCGCCTTTCCTAAGCCTAGATCATCAAAAGCAATGGACTCCATTTCGTCATTATACAAAGTTGCAGTACCATGTGCATTGATATAATCAATTTGATTTGCATGTATGCCTGATGCTTTAAATGATTTAGTTACTGCCAAATTAAGCCCTGCTCCTGTTCTTGATGGGCCAGAAATGTGATTTGCATCGTTTGATTGCCCTCCTCCAATGATCTCACTATATGCCATTTTATCTCCTTTCAACTTTTCATCGTTGCTAATCACTATTGTGCCGACCCCTTCTCCGAGAGAAATTCCGTCCCGTCTGATATCATAGGGTTTACAAGGCGATTCGCTTACCGCTTTAAGTGAATTGAAACCAGATAAAGTGAACTTGGAAAGGATGTCACCTCCACTTACAATTGCATGATCATATGCTCCCATTTCGATTAGGTTACGAGCTACCAATATAGCCGAAACGCCTGAAATACATGCATTAGAGACTACTATTGGAGAATGCTTCAAATGAAAGTATTCATTTATCGCTTCAGCCATTTCCGCCAACTTTATTCTTTTACCTTTTTCCTTATCATTGAGTTGTTCTATATTTCCTTTTGTAGAGGATAGCACCAAAATGGTGCGGTTTAAATCAACATCGACCGAAGACAATGCTTGTTCGATAGAGTTGATCAATAAATTTTCTAAAAATGTATACTCATCAATAGATGGAAGGTCGTAATTAATTTTAGCACCATAAAAAAAATCATTTGACAATTCAGGGTTATTAATTTTAGTTATACCTGATTGTCCATTACCGATAGCAAGCACATTCGCCTCTGTAGTTGATCCTAAAGGGCTTATAATATTATCAGAAATGGTGAAAATTTTCATTTATTATCTTAATTGAACTTATTGGTATACTCCATTTTTTTGTTTCCATTCAATGTAAAAATCTGGATTAGTAAGGTGAAGTTCTTTATTAGCATCCAAAAACACTTGTTCCGTTCTACCAATCGCTAATTTTTCTCCTGATGTTTTATCAATAAGAGTATACTCAAAAACAATTTTTGCCGCTTGAACAGGAATAAATACTACCTCAACGATGATATTTTTTTCATATTCAATAGGTCGTTTATAATCACAATGAATAGAAGTAATAGGCATAAGAAATCCTTTTCGATAAACCTCCATGTACCCTAATCCATATTGTTTTCCAAATTCTTCCCTGCCATCTTCAAAATATTTGACATGATTTCCATGCCATACGATCCCAAGGCTATCTACTTCACTAAAGCGAATGGTGATTTCTCTAGTAGCTATTAATTGGTTATTCATTTGTTAATAAATATTCGTAACTCACAAGAAGCTAAAATTTCCTCTTTACTATTTTTCACCTCTCCTTTAACAATCTGAATATTCATCATCTCGTTTGTTAATGTAGTAGTAGTGAAAATATCACTACCTGTAGAAGGGTTTTGAAATATTTTTACATCCTTAATTCCAGCTATATATCCTAAAGGTATTTCTTTCCCAGCATCTTTAAATTTAGTTCCTGCAAATAATGCAGCCGTTTGGGCTATGTTTTCGATCAATCCTCCATCTTTAAACTCTCCATTTTCCACCATCACGTTATTCTCTTCAATGGTAAGCCCCGTCACTACATGATTTTCACCTTTTTCATATACAGCATCTACCATTACAAATGGAGGTCGTTGAGGGATATAATCCAAAACATCATCTCCTTGTATAATTTTATTCATCATCATTCTATTTTATTCAATTACAGCACCTTCTGCTTCATCATTCCAAAAATCAAAATAGTTAAACCATTGATTTGGAAATTGATTAATTTTTTCTTCAAGCGATTTTACATAATCATCTAGAATATCCAAAGGAGAATCTTCTGGATATTTTATCGCTGTGGAAGAAAGTTTATAATGTTTAGCATTTGGTTTTTCTTTCAAACAATATACAAAAGTATATGGAACGTTTAATTTATGTGCAATGGAAAATACACCCGTAGGAAAATACGCTTCTTTATTCATGAACGATTTTTTGCTCACCCTACTGCCCTTCACAAAACGATCGCCATGCATACAGATAATTTCGTTGTTTTTTAA
Source organism: Cyclobacteriaceae bacterium (assembly GCA_029881895.1). Classification (GTDB taxonomy): domain Bacteria; phylum Bacteroidota; class Bacteroidia; order Cytophagales; family Cyclobacteriaceae; genus JAOUKH01. The sequence goes on from JAOULS010000002.1 coordinate 38,475, forward strand.
CGCTTTTTTAATAAGTATAATATGTGACATATCTCCTTTAATCGGTATTATTGTCACTGTATTGTTTTGAACAATAGTTTCGAGGTAATTTTTTATCTTTTCATGCTCAGCTTCAAACATCACAATATTGATTTTTATATTAATCCGTTTCAATAAAAATCCTGCAATATCCCAATTTCCTAAATGAGCACTAATAAGCATACCACCTTTACCTCCTTCTCGTAATTGATGTAAATGTTCTTCGCCATCAAAATCATAACTAAAATCAGATACTGCACCTGACATAATTGCAATTTTGTCAATTAACGTTTGTCCAAAAATAAAATAATTAGAAAATACTGCTTTTAAGGAATTATAGGTAGAATAGCGTAGAATATCTTTATAATACCTATAAATCGCTTTTGAGGCTTTGGGTACAAAAAAAACAAAGTAGGTTGATACTATACGTAAAAGAAAATAGGCAGCTTTAAGCCCCAGTTGGTTTAAGACAAATACAAAAATTTTATAGCCTAATAAACCTCCTCTGGTTTTGCCTTTCCATGACATTACTTGCTTTCTACTTTATTTATGATATAGTCGTAAAAATTTTGAAACGTAATGATTCCAGTAAAATCTTCTGGTTTTACTTTAAAGCCAAAATTGCTTTCAATTTCAACCACCAAATCCACATAATCAAGACTATCTAAATCTAGTGTGTTTTTTAAGTCTGCATCTGGAGTTATTGCATCAGCATCTACCTCAAATTCTTCTACTAAAAACTCATTTACCTTCTCAATAATCTCTTCCTTACTCATTACTTGCATAATTATTAAATCAAAATTTTCTTATTATAATCGATGAATTGGTTCCTCCAAATCCAAAAGAATTGGAAAGAAATGTATCAAATTCAGTTTCTACTGTTTCGTAGGCAAAGTTAATATCTTTAATCTCATCATCAGGGGTATTCAAATTTATATTTGGAGCAATAAAACCATTTTTCATCATAAGTAATGAATAAACGATTTCACTCGATCCTGCCATCCACATTTCGTGTCCTGTCATTGATTTCGTTGACGACAAATAAGGTCTTGAATTACCAAATATGCGTTGTATTGCTTTTGCTTCATTTAAATCACCTATTGGCGTTGAGGTAGCATGCGCATTAATATAATGAATATCTTTTGGTGTAAGTTGAGCTTGATTTAACACCATTTCCAATGATTTTGCAGGTCCTTCAATATTAGGTCTCGAAATATGTTCTCCATTAGATGAAAATCCATACCCCAATATTTCGCCAAAAATAGTAGCTCCTCTTTTTTGAGCAGATTCTAAACTTTCAATAATAACAGTCGCTGCACCACCACTAGGAACAAGTCCATCTCTATCTTTATCAAAAGGTCTAGAGGCTTTTTCTGGAGCATCGGTACGCATAGAAAACGTACTCAGTCCATCAAAACTCCCCATAGATTGATAGTTTACTTCCTGCGCTCCTCCACAAATTACTTTATTTTGAAGTCCTTGTTTTACCAATAAATAACCTAGCCCTATGGAATGCGAACCACTAGCGCAAGCAGCACTTACAGTAAAGTTAATCCCTCTCAATTTAAAAATTGTGGAGAGGTTCATCGTTACTGTAGAGTTCATTGATTGAAAAATAGAACCACTACCTGTCAAGGTAGTGTCTTTTTTCAAGCGAATAGTGTCAGACGCTTCAATTACAGACTTTGCAGAGCTATCATTCCCAAAAATAATCCCCACATCCTCTTTCAATAACATATCTTCATCAATACCCGCCTCTTTCAACGCCTCTAACGTTGATAAGTAGGCATACTCACCCTGATCTGGCAATCCTACACGGTCTCTACGTTTTAAATATTCCTTCAAATTAGGTTTAGGGATTACACCTGTTAATGGTGATCTAAACCCAATCACTTCCCTTTCTGGATCTATTCCTATGCCTGATTTACCTGTATATAGCGAATTTCTAACTTCTTCTAGGTTTACACCTAACGTAGAATAAATACCGATTCCTGTAATAACTACTCTATTATTCATATACTATTTAAAGCAAGCCTCCATTTATTGAAATCACCTCTCCTGTAATATAACTTGAGTGAGGAGAGGCTAAAAAACCGACCAAATGAGCCACCTCTTCAGCCGTACCAAATCTTTTCAGCGGTATTAACCCCTTAAATTGTTTTTCATCTATATCTTCGGTCATATCTGTACTAATAAACCCTGGCGCAACAGCATTTACTGTTATTTTTCTTCTACCAACTTCTTGCGCCAATGCTTTAGTAGCTCCAATTACAGCTGCCTTTGCTGCTGAATAATTAGTTTGGCCGGGCATTCCTTTTAATCCAGATAACGAAACAATATTGATTATTCTTCCACCTTTCTCCTTAATCATTTCACCAATCACCGCCTTTGTTACATTATAAAATCCTCCTAAACTAATATTTATAACATCGTCCCATTGTTCATCCTCCATCCACAACAATAAATTATCCTTCCGGATACCTGCATTATTTACTAATACTTCTATTTGGTCGTCAGGATTTTTTAAGAACCAATTTGACAAAGTCGATTTGGTTTGATCTCTGTCAGAAACATCGAATTTTATTGATTCAGCTTTCACACCTTTCTCTTCAATCAATTTTTTCACCTCTGCGGCAGCCACTTCATTAGAATTATAATTCAATAGGATATTAAATCCCATGTCTGCTAATTGTAAAGCAACTGCTTTACCAATCCCTCGTGATCCTCCTGTAACTAATGCGTACTTCATGTAAAGGTTATTATAAAAAAAACGATTGCAAAATTAATTCAAAATGTACTTCAATCATAAAAAATTACCATAATAATTACAAACACCTACTATATTTCTAAAGGGGAATTATTAAGCATGTATTCTTTAACTTTCTGTAAATCATTATATATTGGATAGTCATCTACAAATTTCGGAACTAACTTCCTGATTTTATTAAATGTATCTGTTGATTTTGGTGATAAACCATCTGTTTTACCTATCAAATCCAATGATTGTACAATACTAATCATCTCAATCACCAAAACTTCAAAGGTATTGTCTATTACTTTTTTAGTACAAGTTGCAGCATTTGTACCCATACTTACAATATCCTGATTATCATTATTATTTGGGATACTATGCACATACATGGGATTTGAAAGCATCTGGTTTTCTGCGGTAGTAGAGGTTGCCGTAAACTGAACACCTTGCATCCCAAAATTAAATCCTAATTTTCCTAAATTGGCAAATGGGGTGAGTAACCCATTTAATTGAGGGTTCATCAAGAAATTTAGCTGCCGCTCGGCTAACATCGATAATTTAGTAATCGCAATTTTCAACTTATCCATTTCGAATGAAACATAATCACCATGAAAATTACCTCCATGCAACACGTTCTCTGCTTTTACATCAACTATCGGATTATCATTTGCCGAATTAATCTCTTCAATCAGTACCTTTTGACTTTGATTTACTGTTTCTAATATAGTGCCTACAATTTGCGGCACACATCGCAACGAATAATACTCTTGTACCTTATCTTCAAAATATTTTTCTTCTACTTCTCCATTATAAAGGCGCTGTTCTCTTTTTCGTATATAACTACTTTGTGTTATATGCTCATACAACACTCTGGCCACTTCCTGTTGCCCTATATGTTTTTTTGATTGATTTAATTCTTTAGAGAAATAATCATCATACGAATCTACCATTTCGCATATCATGATGGTACAAGTCAATGACCATTCGATGGCTCTCTTTGCATATATTGCATTAATAATGCCTATCCCCGTCATTACACTAGTCCCATTCATCACTGCCAACCCTTCTCTCAACTTCACTTTCATGGGCTTGATACCTAATTTATCAAACACCACGGACGTTTTTTGCACTTTATCCTCATACACCACCTCCCCTTCTCCTATCATTACCAATGCCAAATGTGCCAATTGCACCAAATCGCCACTTGCTCCAACACCACCATGCTCAAAAATAAGGGGAGTAATATTATTGTTTATGAGTTCCTCTAATACCTCAATAGCTGTTATATTAACACCAGAATACCCTAAAGACAAGGTATTTAATCGAGCAATCATAGCTGCTTTCGCATATTCAGGAGACAGAGGCTGCCCAAATCCAGACGAGTGACTACGAATTAAATTATATTGTAATTTAATTTGGTCTGACTCGTCAATCTTGTATTGAGCCATAGGACCAAAGCCAGTATTAATGCCATATATGATTTTGTTCTTTGAGAATTCATTAAGAAAATGATAGCTTTCATTTACTTTTTGTTCTACATCATCTGATATTCTAATCTTATCATCTTTAAAGATTAGTTTATTAATCTCTTCTAGATTTAAAGATGCATGTCTTATTTCTATCATATTTTTCAACCAACTATTATAAAATTGTTTGTAAAAAACAAACAACAGTACTCGCAAAAAAAAAGATATTGAAACTATAAAGCAACATATTAGTTATTTAAATTCATTCTAATTGTTTTCGTTGACCAAAGTTTGATTATTTTTACTAATGAAAACCTGAATTCGATTAATTATTGTATTCCAAAATGTAGTTTCGTGTACATTGTGGGATTATTATTAGGTTCTGAGATAATTTTTAAGTTTAATTTTTCTTAACCCTAATACTCGTAGTACACCGTTAAAATTAGTGGTTTTTACAGAACCGATTTCAGATAAATCAGTTACTCTATCACATAATAAAGCAAAAAACTGTTCAATGAATAATAGAAACGAAGAAATTGATGTGTTAATAATTGGAGCAGGTCCTTCTGGCACTGTGGCCGCAGGTGTGCTAAACAAGAATGGTGTTTCAACAAAAATTATTGAAAAGCAATCGTTTCCAAGATTTGTAATTGGAGAAAGTTTATTACCCCGGTGTATGGACAATTTAGAAAAAGCAGGTCTGTTGGAAGTGGTTAAACATCAAAATTTTCAAGAAAAATTTGGAGCTAAATTTATTGATAAAAGTAAAAATTGTGATTTTGATTTTTCAGAGCAATTTTCAGAAGGTTGGGGTTGGACATGGCAAGTAAAAAGAGCCCAATTCGACCAAGTACTCGCCCAAGAAATTGAAAAAAGAGGGGTGCCTATCGCCTACAATACTGAAGTAACAGATGTTCACTTTGACCAAAATGGCACCTCTACCACTACTATTAATCGTGAAGATGGTAGTTCAGATACAATTACAGCCAAGCATATTATTGACGCAAGTGGTTATGGTCGTGTTTTACCTCGCCTTCTACAACTTGATGTACCTTCTAATTTCCCTGTTCGAACTTCTTTATTTTGCCATATAAAAGATTTAAACCGACCTACAGGTGCTGACGGAAATAGAATCACAATAGTGGTGTATAAACAAGATGTATGGATATGGATTATCCCCTTCTCTGACAACATTACCTCTGTGGGTGTAGTGGGCAGTCCTGAAGACATAAACCGCTTTAAGGGAGGTGCTACAGATCAATTTAAAAGTTGGATTTCAGAAGTTCCAGAACTTGCTGATAGATTTAATAAAATGGATTACATTTTTGAACCCAAGCAAATCACAGGGTATTCATCTGCTGTATCTAAGTTATATGGTGATGGATATACATTAACTGGAAACTCAACAGAATTTCTAGACCCTGTTTTCTCATCTGGAGTTACTTTTGCAACAGAATCAGGTGCATTGGCAGCAGAACTGATTACACGAACATTAAAAGGAGAAAATGTAGATTGGGAAACAGAATATTCTGAGTACATAAAAAGAGGTGTTGACGTGTTTCGAAGTTTTATAATGGGTTGGTATGATGGTACACTTCAAAAAATATTTTTTACTAAAAAGGAGAATGAATTAATGAAAAAACAAATCTGCTCAGTACTAGCTGGGTATGTTTGGGACCTAGAAAATCCATTCGTAAAACAACACGCTAGAGCGCTAAAAGCACTAGCAGATGTGCTGTAAATATTACAGAAACACTCCTACAATTCTATATTCATCCCTACTGGGCAGTGATCTGACTCCATATAGTCAGGATAAATAGTAGCATCTGTAATTCCTGTTTTTATCACATCGCTCACCAAGAAGTAATCAATTCTCCATCCTACGTTATTGGCTCGGGCTTGCCCCATATAGCTCCACCAGCTATACTTTCCTGTTTCATCGGGGTATTTATATCTAAAAGAGTCCACTAACCCTGCCTTCACATAATTATCCAACCCGTCTATTTCTTCTTGCATATAGCCCGCTGTTTTGTTATAGTTTGGCTTTGGACGTGCCAAGTCTATGGCTTTATGTGCTACATTAAAGTCACCACACACCACCACAGGTTTCTTTTTTTCCAGTTCTATTAAAAAAGCTAAAAAAGCAGCATCCCAGGTTTGTCGATACTCCAAACGATGCAAATCCCTACTCGAATTGGGAACATACACGGTCACCATATAAAATTTTTCAAATTCCGCTGTTAGTACTCGTCCTTCCTGATCGTGTTCTTCAATACCGATATCAGGTGTTACCTGTATAGGTTTTTCTTTTGACAGGATTGCCGTACCTGAGTACCCTTTTTTTACCGCTGAATTACTAAAAACATGATACCCTTCTACATGTTGAAGTGCTTCTGCCACTTGGTCGTCTTGGGCTTTGGTTTCCTGAAGACACAAAATATCAGGATTCAATGTTTTTAAAGAACTTTCAAAACCTTTTTTTACCGAGGCACGAATGCCATTCACATTCCAGGATATTAAATTATAATTCATTTTAATTAATCTAACTAGTATAAAAATTTAGGACATGGTTTACTCACAACACTAGGTTATAGCTTAAAAATAAATTTTAAAGAAGCCGAGCGATACTCCACAAAATCATCGCCCACAAAAGGCTGCCACTTGGGGCCATTCTGAATAATATTTTTTACTATATTGTCACACTCTTTCGACAAACCCGATACAATTTGTAAATCTGTGATTCTGCCATCAGTGGTCAGAGAAAACTGCACTAACACCTCTCCTTGCAGGTCAGACTGTAATGCCACATCAGGATACGTGTACCCATTTTTAATGTATTGATTTAAACCTGTAAAGCCTCCTTCTGGCGTAGCTTGTTTAGCAGAGGCAGCCATTACATTAATTATTCCTTTTTTTACAATTTCAGGCATTTCTTGTTCTTTCTTTTCAGGCTGAATATCATAAGTCTCTACTTTAGCTATCGTATTTTCTTTAGCCTGCACCACAGGGTCAATTATCACTTCATTATTAGTTTCAATAGGTGGTTTAGTAGCTATTTCAGCAGATTGTACTTGTTGAGTTCCGTCTATATTCTTCTTAGGAAATACTGTTTTTTCAACCTTTTCTTCTTTTATCAAGCCTATTCCAAGGTCATTAGTAGCAGAATTGTCATTTTCAAGGGTGTCAGATTCAATAATTAATGAATCTACTAAAATAGTGTTTGCTG
>JAOULS010000072.1 GCA_029881895.1 Cyclobacteriaceae bacterium
AACACAAACATAATTTGTAACCATAAAAAATAACATACAAGTAATATAGTTTATATACACTAAATGTATGTGTCAACCACAGAACGAATAGAAACAATGGAAAAAGAGCAACGAAAACGCTACTGGGAAAAAAATTTAAAATACTTGATGATTTTACTCTCCATCTGGTTTTTAGTATCGTATGGGGCTGGAATTCTATTTGTTGATTATTTGAATAATATACGAATAGGTGGATTTAAGCTTGGTTTTTGGTTTGCCCAACAAGGCGCAATTTATGTGTTTGTCGTGTTAATCTTCATCTATGTCCGATTGATGAATAAATTAGATAAAGAATTTGATGTTGACGAAAAATAAAAGATAAAAAAATGGATGTACAAACTTGGACATTTATACTAGTAGGGATGTCTTTTGCCCTCTATATAGGAATTGCAATTTGGACTAGAGCTGGATCTACAAAGGAGTTTTATATCGCTGGAGGAGATGTGTCACCATTAGCTAATGGCATGGCTACTGCTGCAGATTGGATGTCTGCGGCTTCCTTTATTTCAATGGCAGGTTTAATTTCTTTCATGGGATATGATGGAGCTGTCTATTTAATGGGGTGGACAGGAGGATACGTACTATTAGCACTTCTGTTAGCTCCTTATTTACGAAAATTCGGTAAATTCACAGTCCCTGATTTTATTGGTGATAGGTACTACTCTGACATAGCGCGTATGGTAGCGGTTATTTGTGCCATTATTGTGTCATTTACGTATGTAGCAGGACAAATGAGAGGAGTTGGAATAGTCTTTTCCAGATTTCTTGAAGTACCTATTAATATGGGCGTTTACATCGGTATGGCATTAGTATTCTTTTATGCCGTATTGGGAGGCATGAAAGGTATTACTTATACACAAGTTGCACAGTATTGTGTGTTAATTTTTGCATTTATGGTACCTGCTTTTTTCATATCATTCCAACTAACAGACAATATTATTCCACAACTTGGTTTTGGAGGCACACTTTCTGATGGCACGTATTTGTTAGATAAATTAGACCAACTACATGTAGAATTGGGTTTTGCAGAATATACGAATGGCACAAAATCTATGGTTGATGTATTTGCCATAACTTTTGCTCTAATGGCAGGCACAGCTGGTCTTCCTCATGTAATTGTACGATTTTTTACTGTACCAAAGGTAAAAGATGCTCGCATTTCAGCTGGATGGGCATTGGTCTTTATCGCTATTTTATATACAACTGCACCAGCCATTAGTGCTTTTGCAAGAACAAATTTAATCAACACCGTTTCTAACAAGGAATACAATACTATGCCCTCTTGGTTTAGCAATTGGGAAAAAACAGGGCTAATTAAATACGAAGATAAAAATAAAGATGGCTTAATTCAATATGTTGGGGATAGCGAAAAAAACGAACTTGTAATCGATAGAGATATTATGGTTTTGGCAAATCCCGAGATTGCTAACCTTCCTAATTGGGTAATAGCACTTGTTGCTGCTGGAGGTTTAGCTGCTGCTCTTTCTACCGCAGCTGGTTTACTATTAGTGATTTCAGCAACCATCTCACACGATTTGATAAAAAAACAGATTAAACCAGATATTTCGGAAAAACATGAATTGATGTGGGCACGAATTGGCGCTGGAGTTGCCGTAATAATTGCAGGCTATTTTGGTATTCACCCTCCAGGATTTGTTGCAGCCGTTGTGGCATTGGCTTTTGGTTTAGCGGCTGCTTCTTTCTTCCCCGCTATTATTCTTGGTATTTTTGACAAACGAATGAATAAGGAAGGGGCTATCGCAGGCATGGTAGCAGGGATTTTATTAATGCTATTTTATATGATTAAATATAAATTTGGCGGATTTGGAGGAGGCACCTCATCTGATTGGTGGTTTGGAATATCACCAGAAGGATTTGGCACAATTGCCATGATTGTAAACGTACTGGTTAGTGTAATAATTTCTCGATTTACACCGAAAACACCAATTGAGGTTCAAGAAATGGTTGAGAGTATTCGATACCCTAGAAAAGAAGAATAACGATTGGAAATTGAAAACCATAGCATCAAATGTATACTGTTCAATAAAATAGTAGAAATGAAAAAAGTAGTTATTACTTAAAAAAATAATCGTTTAAATTGCGACTTAAAGTTTAGTAAAATATGAGCCATAAAATTCAAACCCTAAGTGGATACCTACATGAGTATCAAAAAAGTGTTTTACAGCCAGAAGAATTTTGGGGAAAGATAGCCGAATCATTCCACTGGAGAAAAAAGTGGGATAAGGTATTGGACTGGAATTTTGATGAACCAGATGTGAAATGGTTTCGAAATGGAAAGTTAAACATAACTGAAAATATTTTCGAACGTCATCTTTATACTATGGGCGACAAGCCCGCAATTATTTGGGAACCTAATGATCCAAATGAAGAAACTGTAACCCTTACCTATCGTGAGTTGTATGAAAAAACATGCCAGTTTGCCAATGCTATGGAAGCAAAAGGTATAGTAAAAGGAGATAGAGTAATTATTTATATGCCCATGGTACCAGAAGCAGCAATTGCTATGTTAGCATGTGCTCGAATTGGCGCTGTACATTCTGTTGTCTTTGCAGGTTTTTCTTCTACCTCCTTAGCCGATAGAATTGTAGATTGTGAGGCAAAAATGGTATTAACATCTGATGGGAATTTCCGTGGGGCAAAAGCCATTGAAGTAAAGTCGGTAGTTGACGAAGCACTTGAAAAAAGTAATTCAATAGAATCGGTGATTGTCTTAAAAAGAACAGGTACTCCTGTCACAATGAAAGAGGGAAGAGATTTTTGGTGGCATGAAGAGGTCGAAGGACTGTCTTCTACACACCAAGCGGCTGAGATGGATGCCGAGGACATGTTATTTATCCTTTACACTTCAGGATCTACAGGCAAGCCCAAAGGAGTGGTTCATACTACAGGGGGGTATATGGTAAATACGTATTATTCATTTGTAAATGTTTTTCAATATTCAATAGATGATGTTTACTGGTGTACAGCAGATGTAGGTTGGATTACAGGGCATTCATATATAGTATATGGCCCATTATTAGCAGGTGCTACTACATTAATGTTTGAAGGAGTACCCACCTTCCCTCACCCAGGTAGATTTTGGGAAATAATTGATAAGCATAAAGTCAATCAGTTTTATACAGCTCCAACAGCTATTAGAGCATTACAAGCATTTGGTTTAGAACCATTAGAACCATATCGTTTTGATTCATTAAAAGTGATTGGTTCGGTTGGCGAACCTATAAATGAAGAAGCATGGCATTGGTATCACGACCATGTTGGAAAAGGAAATTGTCCTTTAGTAGACACTTGGTGGCAAACAGAAACAGGTGCTATTATGATTTCTGCACTTGCAGGAGTAACACCCAACAAACCTGCTCATGCCTCGCTCCCATTGCCCGGTATACAGCCTATTATTGTAGATGCCGAAGGGAATGAATTAACTGGAAATAATGTTGAAGGTAATCTATGCGTAAAATTCCCATGGCCTTCTATGCTACGTACTATTTATGGTGAGCATGAACGATGTAAACAAACCTACTTCAGTACATACCCGGGACTATATTTTACTGGAGATGGTGCGAAAAGAGATCATGATGGGTATTTAAGAATACTAGGACGTGTAGATGATGTGATCAATGTGTCTGGACATAGAATGGGTACCGCTGAAGTAGAAAACGCAATAAATGAACATCCAAAGGTAATCGAGTCAGCAGTAGTAGGATATCCACATGACATTAAAGGGCAAGGTATTTACGCTTACGCAATTTGTAATATGGAGGGTAGAACGGAAGAAAATTTAATTAATGAAATTCGTGAAACCGTAAGCAAAATAATAGGACCAATAGCAAAACCTGATAAGGTTCAAATTGTTTCTGGACTTCCAAAAACAAGATCTGGGAAAATTATGCGTAGAATACTTAGAAAGGTAGCTAGTAAAGAAATTTCTAATCTAGGTGACACTTCTACACTTTTAAACCCTGAAGTGGTTGACGAGATAATCAAAGGAGCTGGATTGTAATTAGAAAAGACGATATACTTATGAAAATGAAATTATAACATTTTATTTTCATAAGTATATTTTACTAATTCAGCAATATTATTCACTTTAAGTTTTCTCATAATATTCGTTCGATGCGTATCTACCGTTCGAATACTAATAAATAATTGCTCGCTTATAATTTTGTTGCTTTTCCCATCTACGATATGCTTTAATATTTCTGTTTCTCGTTCTGTAAGATGAATATCTTTTTCTTTCTTCCCCCCTTTATTTAGAAGAGCCTTGGTAAGTATTTCAGAAATATTTTTATTGAAATGTTTTTCTCCTTTTGATGCTTTAATAACAGCCTCTATTATCTCATCTTCTTCAACCCCCTTGTGTAAATAGCCTGTTGCACCGTTTTCAAATGCTTTTATCACATACTCCTCCTCTTGATGCATCGTTAAAAAAAGCACTTTTGTCTTTATTTTAGCATCTCTTAATTTTGCTGCTAAATCTAAGCCTGATATGCCTGGAATACTTATGTCAGATATTAATATATCAGGAGCATATTGCTCTATCATTTTTAATGCCTCTAAACCATCACTAGCCTCACATACAATTTTAACATTTTCGACATTTTCAATTAATATACGAATTCCTTTTCTTACTACTGAATGATCGTCAAGAAGCATAATGCGGATTTCTTTTGAGCTAGATGTCATTTTAGATAACTTTTGATATAGTAATGGTTGTCCCTTTTTCTTCGTTGCTTAATATATTAAATTCTGCATTCATTATATCACAACGTTGTTTAATATTATATATACCATTCCCATTTGTTTTCCTAGATGTTCTATTGTTGTAATTAAAACCTACCCCATCATCGGCTATTTTTAAAACCATTTTATCCTTTTGTTTTAGGTAGGAAACAGAAATCGTTTTTGAATTCGCATATTTCAATGCGTTATTAATTGCCTCCTGTGCTATTCGGTAAAAACTCACTTCATGTTCTGGCTCCATTCGGACAATTTTAGAATGTGATATATACTCAATTTTTTCTTTCGATTTTTCATTGAGCATTTTTACCACATTACTTAACGCTGACGAAAGTCCAAAATCTTGTAACACACTAGGCATAAGATTATGCGATATTTTCCTTACTTCTTTTACTGTATCATCTAAAATTTCACCTAAATCATCTATAAGCTCATGGTCTTTTGTGTCCATTTTACTTGACTGCTTAAGTCGTTTTAAGTACATTTTTGCAGCAGAAATTAATTGTCCTAGCCCATCATGCAAATCTCTTGATAAGCGCTTTCTTTCAAGCTCCTGACCTTCAATAAGTGCTGACAGATAGTTTCTTCGCACTACTTCAAGTTCTTTTTCTGTGATTTTTCTTTTTGTCACATCTCGATTGATACTTAATATTGCCTCAACACCAGAATACTTTACAGATGATGCATTTATTTCAAAAAATATTTCTTCCCCTTTTTTATTGTAATGTGTAATATCGAACGTTTGAATACTATCACTATTTTTTACTTTGTACGTATGCCCCGTTCCATTTACTGTATTTTTAGATATGTTCTTTATAGACATTCCTATAAATTCTTCACGAGAGTACCCATAAATTTTTAGTGCTTGATCATTTGCCTCTATCACTACCTCATCATCTGGGGTTAAAATAATAATTGCATCATGCGCATTATCAAATAAACCACGGTAATCTTGTTCCGATTCTTTAAGTGCAAGAGTAGTTTTCTTTCGGAGCTTAATTTCATGTGCTAACTCCATATTAGTTTCTGATAGAAGAGCCGTTCTTTCTTTTATTCGATACTCTAAACTAGCATTCATTTTCCTCAATTTTTCTTCCAACTCCTTACGTTCCGTAATATCACGAGCTACAGCAAAAAATCCTTTTATCTTTTTCCCATCTTGTTCTTCATATACTATTTTCACATTCTGACCCAACCACAACAAAGTTCCATCTTTACTCTTTAATTGAAATTCATAATATGTGGTTTCTGTTTTATTATTTATTTGTGATTGGTAAAACGACAAAATACTTTCCTTGTGTTTGTCATATACAAGATTAATGAAATTCATCCTAAGTAATTCTACTAACAAATACCCGCTAATCGAAACTCCTTGTGCGTTTACGAATGTAAAGTTTCCTTCTAGATCTACTTCGTATATGACATCATGGGCTGATTCGACTAAAAATCGATACGTTTTTTCACTATCTCTTAATTTATCTTCATTAATCGTTTTTTCTGTAATATCATGAAACACTCCATGTATAGTAGCTATTGCATCATTTTTTCTTTTGATGTACATCACTACTTCCACGATAACTCTTGTCCCTCCTATTGTAACTAAATGAATGATTTCATTAGAAATTCGCTCACCATTGGAGACCCTCTGAATTATATTTTTTATATTATTTATATATTCTGGATGAACAATATCAAATATGGTCATACCATTAATTTGACTAGGAGTATATTCTAGGGTATTGTACCAAGAAGGATTTACGAAAATAAAATTACCCTTACTGTCCAAGATTTGAACAATATCGATAGCGTTTTCAAACAGATCTTTATAACGTTCTTCGGTTTCTTTTAGGGCTTGTTGATTCTTAGTATATCGAATAGCTTTTAAGATAGTAATAGGGAGTTTTTTTAAGTAATTACACTCCCTGTCCTTTACTAAGTAATCGTATACTCCAGCTTTCATTGCTTCAACCGCAACGCCCTCGTCACCAACACCCGTCACGAAAATAATAGGCACTTTAGAAATATGATGAATTAAATCAAGAGCTGTACCATCGGGAAGGTTATAATCGGATATAACTACATCTATGTCATTATCAACCTTTAGAACATCTAAAGCCTCCTGTATAGAACTTGCATATTGGCAGCGTCTATATCCTGATTTTATTATTTGGCGCTCAAAGGTTAATTTATCAATTTCATCGTCTTCAATATATAATAAACTATAATATTTAAGCGTTTCAGGCATTTATTTCAGGTGATTGGCTTAACGTCCAATATGAATTAATAGATTTTATCATTTCCACAAACTCATAAAAATCAACAGGCTTTACCATATAGCCCGCAACATAATTATCGAAACATTTAGCAATATCGTTATCGTCTTTAGAAGTAGTCAGTACAATAATAGGGATTTGTTTGTATTTTCCTCCATTATCTGCCCTTTCTTTCAAGAATTCTAAACCACTCATTACGGGCATATTTAAATCAAGAAAAATCAAAGAAGGAGATTTATTTTCTTCATTGTTTAAATAATCAATAGCTTCTTCTCCATTTTTAACATGATGAACTTCATTAGTAATACCTACTTCTTTTAAAGCTCTTCCTACTGTCATTGCATCCACTAAGTCATCCTCAACGAGAAGGATTGGTTTATTTTTATCCATTTTATTTAATAATTAAGACTGCATTTAATACAAACATTATTTTACTATGCCTGTGAAATAATGTGTAAAAAATTAACATCAAGCCATTAAATGTTTAACATATTTACAATCCAAAAATAGCACATAATAAAATGAAAACTATCCGTAAAATTACGTATATGTATCTAAGTACAACAACGTAGATGAAAATACGCTTTTTTACGGATTGAAAGTAAATGTTTCAAATTGTACTTTTGATTGCACTTAACTGTTAAAGGCAATACAACGTGCTTTCCATGTATATTATTATATAAAATATGTTTAGTAGATTAAACACTAAAGAAGGTGAAATAGCAAATGACATCATAAGCAAGGGGTTATCGAAAGCCGCTCTTTCATTAGAACAAATCATACAAAGCAAGGTAGAGTTAAACCCCATTAATGTCACCTACGATAAAATAGATGCCATTTTCCAATACACCAAAAAAAATGATGCAAAAACACATTTGCTAAAGACAGAAATAAAAGGAGAGATAAAAGGAATTTGTTATTTGGTTTTTACTATTGATGAAATCAATAAAATACATCAAAAATGCTTGCCTACTAAGATATTGGAAAGTCAATCACTTAATGACATGATGATGAAAGGTGCTATCCTTAAAGAAATTGATAATATGCTATCTGCTGCAGTAATTACGGAGTTTGCCAATCGATTAAAAGTTGATATTTATGGCGATGTACCTAACCTTAAAGTAGTTAAAGAAAACACTATAAATTCTATTATTGACGAAGAAGCTGAAGAGCATGAATGTTTTGTGAACTTCCGAACTATCATGCATGCTGAAGAATTAGATATTTCAGCTGATTTTATTTGGTTAATGGATGATGATTTTATAGATAGTATTAAATTTAGTGTGTCACAAATAAATGTTTGAAACATATTTCTTTGTAGTTTTTTTTTAAAAATTAATATTACAATTAAATAAAAATTTAATACATCGAGAATAGTATTTTGCTAAATTCGCACATTATGAAAAAGAAAATATTAATTGTAGATGACTCTTCGTATATGAGATCTTTGATAAAAGATTCCTTAACGGAGGCTGGCTATGAAATTGTAGGAGAAGCTCATAATGGTGAAATGGGTATAGATTTAGCCTTGGAACTAAAACCAGACCTTATTACACTAGATAACATTTTACCTGATATGATTGGTACAGATGTTTTGAAAGTGATAAAAGATGAAGAAATTGATGTGAAAGTATTAATAATTAGTGCAGTAGGTCAGAAATCTGTAATTATCGAAGGAATGGAGCTAGGTGCTTCAGAATACATTGTAAAACCCTTTACCCCTGATGAAATCGTAGAAGTTGTAAACCGAATACTTCAATAATTTATTTTTTATTATTTGATGTAAATCATAGAATAGAAAATATTCATAAATCGCTCATATTCTGTAAATAAAGTATTAAGACAATTGATTTTACTGCGAATTAAATAAGCAATCCTTTTTAAGGACTCACATACTCCCTAAATCAGGTTGTATGTGGGTACAAACGATGGCGTAGTATGTTTTTATCTAGAACTCTAGTTCGTTCTCTGTAACAAAATATCATTTATAATACAACATGCCCAAAAGGTTTTCCTTCTATTACTTAAGTAATAGAACAGCTTATGAAGTGTTTACTTTATAAAGTTGCGGTAATGACAAACTTTTTAAGTAATTTGAATAGTGTATTATACGGATATAAAAATACGTGATTTTACTGATAGATATAAGTGCAATTATCTTGTAGATTTGAATATCAATAATTTTTCCATTTTTATGGAAAAAATTAAAAATAGAAAAATATAATATTGACCATTTAAAGTTTTCAATTCCAAATTAAAATAAATATGTAATTTGGTTATTAATACTTAGTTAAGTTAATGATATTAAGAATGAGAAAAAAAGTACTAATAGTAGATGACTCATTATACATGAGGAAATTAATAAAAAATGCTCTTATCGATGAAGGCTATGAAATTGTGGGTGAAGCACATAATGGAGACACGGCTATTGAATTGGCATTAAACCTCCTTCCCGATTTAATTACTTTGGATAATATTTTGCCAGATATGATAGGGGCAGATGTTTTAAAAACACTTAAAGATGAAAATGTGGTTTCTAAAGTGTTAATGATAAGTGCTGTAGGGCAAAAAACAGTGATTGAAGAAGGTATAAAGCTAGGTGCTACTGAATACTTAGTGAAGCCTTTTACTTCTGAAGACTTGGTAGAAGCAGTAAATAGAATTTTAAAATAAAGTCATTTTTTAATGGAAGATATAAATTTATTAGAACAAGATGCTTTTATAGAGATCGCCAGTATTGGGCTAAGTAAATCAGCAGATTCACTTTCGCAAATAATAAACGAAAAAGTGCTGCTAAAAACCACTAAAATGGGGATCAGTATACGTGAACGACTTGAAAAAAGTGACACCAATGATTTTACTGTATTAACCACCCGTATTATGGGTGAGCATGAGGGTATTTGCATATTGATTTTTTCTCAAGAAGATGCTTTAAATATTCAAAAAAAATGCCTACCCGGAAGTGAGGAAAAAGAAATGAGAGAAGCTCTTCTCTTAGAAATTGATAATATCATTTCTGCTTCTGTAATTACTCAGCTCGCTAATATTTTAGACTTAAAAATTTATGGTGATGTCCCCCAAATAACCTCTTTAAATTTGGAAGAGTTAAAGCAGCACTTATATGATTTAAAAATTGAGTTTAAGCCTTTATTGTTTAGTACTAACTTAATTTCTGAAAATTTAAAAATTCAACCTGATTTTTTCTGGTATTTTAAAGATGATATGTTAAAAACCTTAAAAGAATTTGTTAATAAAGAAAACTAATGTATTTTTTATCGATTGATATATATACACATGGAAAAACAAGCGATACTATATCTTGATGATGAAGCGAGTAATCTAAATGTTTTTAAAGCTACATTTAAAAGGGATTATAAAGTTTTTACTACAACTAGTCCTTCAGAAGCATTTGAAATTATTGAAAAAGAACCTATCAAAGTTGTTCTTTCTGATCAAAGAATGCCTGAAATATCAGGAACTGAATTTCTTAAAAAATTATTAGACAAACACTCCGAAGTTATTAGAATTATTTTAACTGCGTATACCGATGTGGAAATCGTTGTTGGGGCTTTCAATGATTCTAAAATATATCGATATGTAACTAAACCATGGGATGCTACAGAGTTAAATGTAACAATACAAAATGCTCTTGAAACCTATGAATTGAAATCAAAAAATAAAAATTTAGTTAGTGAATTAAAAAAGGCCAACACCAATCTAGAAAAAAAAGTAAAAAAAAGAACATTAGAATTAGATAAAGCAAACAAAACCAAAGACAAGCTTTTTTCTATTATTTCTAAAGAACTAAATAAGCCAATCAATGATTTGTCTGATTACCTAGAATTAATGCTGAATTTTGATAATGCTATTACTTTCGAAAGTTCAAAAAAATATGCCAAAGAAATTAGTAATGCGCTATTGGAGACCAGAACACAAATGGAAAATTTATTTTGTTGGTCAACTTTACAATTAGGTACTACTGAAGTAAATATTGAAAATTGTATCATTAATAATTATGTGAAACATAATATTGAAACCATACAGTATAAAGCAATAAAAAAACGAATTAGATTAAAGTCTAATGTACCCAAAGAGATTATAAATGTGAGAGCAGATAAAAATATGCTAAATTTCATATTTAGAAGTTTGCTTTACAATG
>JAOULS010000299.1 GCA_029881895.1 Cyclobacteriaceae bacterium
GGTTAAATTTACCATCATCAGTAATTTGAGTCTCATTTCCAGAAGCTAAATCGACATAGAAAAGATTGTTATCTCTGGTAAATCCTACTTTACTGCCATCGGGAGAAAAAGTAGCGTATGCTTGACGACCTCCTTCGGATAGTTTTTGCAGTTTTTTAGTAGTAAAATCATACACATAAAATTCAGCGGTATACGATCTTCTATAGATTGATTTACGATCCGTCATTAAGAGTACTTTCTTTTCGTCTGCGCTAAATGAGTAATTAGAAAACTCTATAGTGGGAGATAGGTCTTCACCTTTCAATATCGTTTCGATAACCGTTCCTTTAGTTACATCATATTTCACAATGTCGTTTTTCTCTTGCGCTGAATAATATTGCCCATCATTCATCCAATTGATGTTATAAACGGACTCCTGACGAAACGTGCCATCATAAAGGGTGGCTACTTCAATTTTCTTTTGTGCATTTGCAATAAATGGCACTAGGATCGCTAAGGCTAGTATTCTTAATCTATTCATCATAAAGTTTAAAACCGGTTTATATTAATTTTTTAACTCTTTCTCTATTTAGGATTATTTTTTTGAAAAGGTCCTGATTACATCGTCTCAAATAATTGATAGTGTTCCCCATTCATCCCTACCGCACTATATACTTTTTGAGCGGCAACATTGGTTTTGTCAACGTACAGTCTTATTCCTTTATATAAATCTGGGTTTGTCTCTACTTTTTGTTGAATATGTTTATACATGGCTTTAAAAATGCCTTTCCCACGGTATTCATTTTTTACATAGACTGATTGTATCCAAAATATTGTTCCATTCCGCCAATCGCTCCACTCGTATGTAGTGAGTAATGATCCTGCGATATCACCCTCATATTCAGCAATAAAATAATGCCCTTTATGATGGTCGTTAAAAACAGCTTCTACACCAGGCAATATCACATCTTCATGTAATATCACATTTTCTGTTTCCTCTGCCATGTTGATCTGAAACTCAACAATACTATTAATATCCGATTTTAATGCGCTTCTAATTTCAATCATAATGAGAGCGTTTAGTGTTTAATAAATATAATAAATTTCTCTAATAATTGAGACTTCTCTTTTATTGTTTTACAAATTGAGCGAAGAATTTCTACTCTTCCAAGACCTCCTCTATTTCATCCATTTTATCATCGGAATAGGCTCCTGATGTAGCAAAAATAATTTTTCCTTCTTTATCAATTACAAAAAAGTAGGGAACATCTTTTTTGTCTAATCCGAGTGACTCTTTATAAGGGCCGAGCTTTCCTTTATAAAACAAAAGGTGTGGCAATAAACGAGGATCCATTCCCTTTGCTGCTTTCTTTTTTGCGGTACCTGCAGCTGTTGCCTTAGCCCCTGTAAACATTGGGATAAAAAAGACGTTGATATCGTAACCAAAACTAGCAAAAAGCCCTTTATCTTCTTCTTTTATAAATTTATGATAAACTGGACTAAACCATGAGTTTAGGTCTGCCTCTGATTTTTTTGAATAGGCAAGGCCAACCAACGTATATTTGTCAGTTTTATCGTTTGGCAAACTGATTTTCACATCATCATACGACTCTGTTTCCATTTCGGGAAACGGTTTGCCAACAAATTGAGCAAATAGTGAAATGCTAAGTAGCCAAAGAGGGAGAACAATTAACGTTTTTAATATTTTCATAGCGATAGATTTATTTTAAACACGTAAAACTATACAAATAATTGTGTCAAACTTCGTTATATCGAAAACAATCTATGATATGATCGTTCACTAACCCACAGGCTTGCATGTAGGCATACATAATGGTACTACCAACAAACTTGAATCCTCTTTTTTTTAAATCTTTACTTAATGCATCACTTTCAGGAGTTGTGGGGGGTACTTCACTCATTTCCTTCCATTGATTTACTGTGGGAGACCCACCTACAAACGACCAAACATATTTATCGAACGAGCCAAATTCCTTCTGCACCTCGATGAATCGTTGTGCATTGGTAATGGCAGAACGTATTTTTAATTTATTACGAATAATAGAGGGGTTTTGAAGGAGTTCTTGTACTTTTTCTTCACTAAAATTAGCTACTTTCTCCACTTCAAAATCGGCAAAACACGTTCGGTATCCTTCTCTTTTTTTAAGAATAGTCGACCAACTAAGTCCTGCTTGTGCTCCTTCTAATATCAGAAATTCGAAATGAACTTTATCATCATGATTCGGGAGACCCCATTCATTATCATGGTATTTTTTATACTCATCAAATTGATTTTCGCACCAAGAGCAGCGTGTTTTTGGCATAATTGCAGTAGTTAAACCCCAATATACCTAACAAAAATAGAATGGTGAAATATTTGCCAACATACTAGAAATGGGTTGATGGCAAAGGATACACATACAAATTATAGCCAAACACCTTGTATCAATTTAAGTTAATACAAGGTGTTTTCTATTTTGACCAATAAAAAGGCTTTTCTATAAGGGCTTTTCTAATCTCAGCAATCGCTTTTTCCTTCTTCAACTCTCTTTCCATGGTGGAGCGTAATAATGAATCTGCATAACTAGAAAGCTTTTGCTTTTGGTTAGTACCCTTCTTTACTTTTGTTTTTTCTATGGTAGCAATCATTGTTTTTTGTTTTTTAATGATTTATACTAGCAAAGGTAAAGGGTTAGTATATCATTTTTATACAACAAACTGATGTAGAACTACTTGTGTAATAAAATCAACAAAAATGAAGTTTTTTCAAAAAACTAGCTTTCTTCATTAAAAAACAGGGTATAAAAGTGCTGTTGGCTCTT
>JAOULS010000300.1 GCA_029881895.1 Cyclobacteriaceae bacterium
CTAGTGTCCACTAAATTCCCGAAAATAGGATCTGAATAGGTGAAATCTAGCGTGTGATTTGATTTTCCTCGTGCATATTTTAGTCCAAAAAAGAAGGCATTTCCATCTGGATCATTCTTTAAAAAATTAACCTCTGGCCCAATTCTGATAAACGAACCTACCAAAACGTAATTAACATCAGTACCCACACGGCTACTTTCTAGTATACCATAATCAATCGTTAGGAAGTATTTATCAATAGCTATATCAGTAGTTAAATCTACCTCAGTATAATCATTTTTTAGTCCCATTTTCGTCAAGCCTACCACGTCTACTCCCACTCGAAACGTCTTTGGAATAAAATTGAACTTAACCTTTGTTGAATCTACTACATCTATATCATCTTGTGCAACGCTATTATTCGCTACACACAAAAAAAAGATGAGGATAATTAACTTATCGGTATACTTTAACATTCGTTTCTACTTCTTCATTAAACGTATTACTTACAACAATCACCGAATCCACATCATGACTCACTACATACAATTGTTTAATTTCAGCTTCCACTCCACATTCTTCTGAAAGTACTCTAGGCATTATGTCATACCCTAATATGATATTAAAATCAATTTCACCATCTATTAGGTTGAAAAAATAACTTGTTTCTTTCGTTACTGTATTCACTGGTAAAGACATTCTTGATACCGTAGCATTACTAAAATACGCACTATCTGAGCCTACAATGACAACACTATCAACTTTTAACGTATCCGTTTGCAACGTACTAGCGTTAACAAACAAAAACTTTACTTCTCTCTGGGTTTCATAACTACAGTCACTTTCATCAATACAGGCAGCACTAAGTAGCAATAGTACAAAAAACAATATGGTTTGTTTATTTTTCACTTTAATGATCATATTTTATGCAAATATAAAGTTTACTATTTCTTACACTCCTATTAATCTCAAAAAAACAACTATTTCAATTTCATTTTAGGTATTTTTGTACTTCTAAAAATCACAAGCGTTTTGAAAACAAAAACATTAAAAAAAAACAAAGTCAATATCGTGACATTAGGTTGCGCTAAAAATTTAGTTGATTCTGAGGTACTCCTCACCCAGTTAAAAGGCAATTCTATTGATGTTACTCATGAATCAACCAATGATAATGCCAATATTATCGTTGTGAACACTTGTGGTTTTATAGATAATGCAAAACAAGAGTCCGTTGATACAATATTACAATATGCAGACGCAAAAAAAGAGGGATTAATTGACAAGCTTTACGTAACAGGCTGTCTTTCGCAACGATACAAAGACGATTTAGAAAACGAAATTCCTCAGGTAGATGCGTTTTTTGGCACACGTGAATTACCCGCTTTACTTAAAAAATTTAAAGCTGACTATAAACATGAACTTGTGGGTGAGCGTATCACCACCACATCAAGCCATTTTGCCTACCTGAAAATTGCAGAAGGATGTGACAGACCTTGCTCCTTTTGTGCCATTCCATTAATGAGGGGAAAACACGTTTCAAGACCCATGGAAGAATTGGTGCTTGAAGCTAAGCACTTAGCTAAAAATGGAGTGAAAGAATTATTAATTATTGCTCAAGACTCTACCTACTACGGCCTAGACATCTACAAAAAAAGAAACCTAGCTGAACTGTTAGATAAACTAGCTGATGTTGAAGGCATCGAATGGATACGTTTACACTATGCGTACCCTACTGGCTTTCCACTTGACGTATTGGATGTAATGGCTAAACGTGATAATATTTGCAACTATTTAGATATCCCTTTACAGCACGGCTCTTCGAGCATGTTATCAAAAATGCGTAGAGGCACTACTCGTGAAAAAACGGAACAACTTTTATCTACTATCCGTGAAAAAGTGCCCGGTATTGCAATACGAACCACCTTAATTGCAGGTCATCCAGGCGAAACAGAGGAAGATTTTCAGGAAATGCTCGATTTCATAAAAAAATCACGCTTTGAACGCTTAGGGATTTTCAACTACTCACATGAAGAAAGTACCCACTCACACACTTTTGAAGATGATGTTCCCGAAGAAGTGAAACAAGATCGTGCTAATACCGTTATGGAGATACAAGCATCCATTTCGGAAGAAATCAATCAGCAAAAAATTGGAAAAACTTTCAAAGTATTAATTGATCGTAAAGAAAGTGGAAACTTTATTGGCAGAACGGAGTATGACTCTCCTGAAGTAGATAATGAAGTAATTATTGATGCTGAAAAACATTACCTTCGAATTGGTGATTTTGTAAATGTAAAAATTGATAGTGCTACAGAATTCGATTTATATGGCACTCCTGAATAAACAATAAAATATATGCGTCTTGAGACAATTGAAATGGATGAATCAAATTGTTTTTCATCCTCTTTTTTAGACTATATAAAAGCGGATGAGAAAATTTCTCCCTTTTACAACCTTACTCCTAGCATCGATAATTTCGAACAACAAATAAAATCTAACCAATTTCCGAAGGAACGAAGAACCACAATTGTAAATGTTCTAAAACAACAATATTCAGACTTAACCGTTTCAGATCACACTCATCAAAACATCGAGTCGATTGAAAAGGAAAATACATTTACTGTCGTTACTGGACATCAACTTAATATTTTTACAGGCCCCCTATATTTCATCTACAAAATTGTAACAGTACTCAACACTTGCACTCAATTAAAAAAGAAATACCCACAACATAATTTTGTGCCTGTCTACTGGATGGCTACTGAAGACCACGATTTTGAAGAAATAAGTCATTTTAGATT
>JAOULS010000301.1 GCA_029881895.1 Cyclobacteriaceae bacterium
AGGTACAAAACAAAAAAGCCCCTCAAACAATTAATACTTAGTGGGCTTATATTTCTCATCCGTGAGTCGGAGGGATTACTCATACCCGCATCCATGCCGCACTACCGTTCGTAAATTCCGTTACACTCCATTTCAAACCCTCTTGTCGGGTTCTCAAACTTCAATTCTTACAAACAAAAAGAGCCCCGATAAATCGAGGCTCTTTTTATAATAGATGCCTTTTTGAAAAAGCTCTTCCAGAGCCTGATTTAAGATATTTTTCGTATTTGTAAGCTTTATACTTATCTGGAAATGCGGTATATGTCACCAGAGTAACTGGTAATCTGCTTTTTGTATAATGAACTTCTCCTCTTTCGTGCCTTACCAATCTGTTTCCAATATTATTAGTACATCCTACATAATGCGTATCATCAACACATTTCAATATATACACGTAATGCATATCTCAATTTTTAAATTGACAAATTCGATTCAAAACTGAGTTTAATATAGTTACAAAATAAATTGGAAAAAATTACTTGTTGGAAGAATTTTTAGAATAAAAGTGGAGTTTCTCCACCGAAGCACGCCTCAACTAAATGAAATTCAAAAACGCACTAACAAAAAAAGCCCGCCTTCGTACCGACTTCATCGGAACTATGGCGGGCGAAGGTGGAGTCGGAGGGATTCGAACCCTCGTCCAGAGAAGGTAACTATCGTATCTTCTACATGCTTATTCTTTCATTAATTGTCGAGAAATACCCGGAGAAAGACACCCAAGTACAACCTTAGTTACTTTAGTTTCACCGCTATATCATAACGCTATAATGGCTAGTTTTGCATTACGACACCCCTAAATCCCAACTCACAAAACAGAAGTCGGGAGGGATGATGGCCGGGGAACTATAAGCTCAACCCGAACGCTTGTCCTAAACTAAGTTTAAGATTAAGCTGCCATGGCGTAGTTATTTTCGCCAAGTAAAATATAGAGTCATCTTTCAAGGCTCTCACCCTATGAGCCTGCATGCTTACATACGCAACCACTCGTCCTGTCAATTCCGGTCGACCCCAGTGGTATATAGGCTCTTTTGCCTATACAAAAGACAAATATACAAGTAAAATAGTTCCTATGAATTCAAATTGAAGTATAAATACAAAATAACGTTAAAAAGATATTCTATTAATTTTAATCACTATACCTCCTATTTATTTTTAGTTGATTATGAGTAAGTTGTCATTCCAAAAAAAATAATTTCATACTACTTTTATGATAAACGACTAGATACCATTATTTTCATCAAAAAAAATAATATTTCAACTATGAGAACACTTACCTACCTCCTCCTTACTTTTATTTTGGCTGCCCCTGTAGTAGCACAAAAACTTTCAAAAACAGAGAAAAAAATAATAGCTACTGTAGATGCCAATCACAGTGATGCCCTCGCTTTTCTTGAAAAAGTAGTGAACATCAATAGTGGTAGCATGAATCTCGAGGGCGTTCGAGAAGTAGGTAAAGTATTTGATGAAGCCTTTGTATCTCTTGGTATGGAAACCTCATGGAAAGAAATGCCGAAAGAAGTAAACCGAGCAGGTCATCTGTTTGCCGAACAAAAAGGAACGAAAGGCAAACGTCTTGTACTCATTGGTCATCTTGACACGGTGTTTCCAAAAGACAGCCCTTTTCAAACTTGGGTCGATCAAGATACGATCGCACTTGGACCAGGCGCCAATGACATGAAAGGTGGAAATGTAGTTATACTCTATGCACTGAAAGCCCTAAAAGAAGCTGGAGCGTTAGACGACACACAAATTATTGTAGTGCTACATGGCGATGAAGAGGCCTCTGGAAAGCCCATTAGCGAAAGTCGAAAACACATTATTGAAGCTGCCAAACGAAGCGATATCGCACTAGGTTTTGAAACTTCAACTGGATTTGATAACGCCACCATAGCAAGAAGAGGTTCTAGCGGATGGAGCGTAACCGTAACAGGAAAACGAGCCCATTCTGCTGGTATTTTTGGTGAATCAACAGGTGCAGGAGCTATTTTTGAGATGAGTCGTATATTACATCAGTTTTATACTGACGTAAAAGGTGAAGAATACTTAACCTTTAACCCTGGTGTTATTTTAGGAGGTACTCAAGTCGATTTTGACGAAATATTAGAGCGCGGTACTGCTTTTGGAAAATCGAATGTTGTCGCTCAAAAAGTTACCGTAACAGGTGGCCTTCGTTTTATTTCAGAAGATCAAAAAACAAGAGCAAGAAATAAAATGAAAGAAATTGTAGCCAACAACCTTCCTCAGACATCAGCAGAAATTACTTTTATCGATAGCTACCCTGCGATGCCTCCAACAGAAGGTAACATGGCTGTACTAGAAGCCATTAGTCAAGTGAGTAAAGATATGGGGCATGGAGAAGTGAAACCTTGGGATCCAGGTAGAAGAGGAGCCGCAGACATCTCTTTCATTGCTGACTACGTTGATGGTATCGATGGACTTGGCACCATGGGTGGAGGCGCACATACACCCAACGAGTACCTCGATCTTCGTACATTCAATATCCTTACCCAACGAGCTGCTATACTCATTTATAGATTGACTAGATAGTAACTGGAATAACACTCAAGCATTCTACCCACCTTTTTCTTCTAAAAAGAAGATAAAGGTGGGTAGTGTTAGTAGAACAAACAGGGTGTGATTCTTAAAATGAATACTAAGACACTCAAAGTCAAGTAGCTAAAAAAACGACTATGAATAGAGAAGAAATCATCACTGCCCTCAAAGAAA
>JAOULS010000073.1 GCA_029881895.1 Cyclobacteriaceae bacterium
TTTGGCTGTTGGCGTACCGGGAACAGTAGCGGGACTCTACCTGTCACATAAAAAATATGGCTCATTGCCTTGGAATGAACTCGTGCAACCTGCCGTAGATTTAGCAAACAATGGGTTTGAGTTTACTTGGACATTATATCATCATGCGCTACGTTTCGAAGAAAACAGCACTACATATAAGGGCTTATTAAATTATTTTAAAAATGAAAATGGAGTACTTGTGACCCCTGGTGAAATATGGAAACAACCTGCGCTTGGAAAAACATTGGAACGAATTCGTGATCATGGTGAAGATGGTTTTTATAAAGGTGAAACAGCCAAAAAACTTGCTCAATTCATGAAAGACAATGGCGGTATTGTCACCAAAGAAGATTTGGGCAAATATACGGCTATAGAAAGAGCGCCTGTAGTTGGGAAATACCGTGAGTTTGATGTCTATTCGATGCCTCCTCCTAGTTCAGGAGGCGTAGCTTTAATAGAAATGCTAAACATGCTAGAAAAGTATGACTTAGGGGAGATCGAGTACAATTCTGCTTCCTATTATCATCTTCTTAGCGAAGTAATGCGCAGGGCCTATGCCGACCGTGCAGAGCACCTTGGAGATCCAGATTTTAATCCAGAAATGCCCCTTGAAAAATTATTATCCAAGCAACATGCGACTACATTGACCAAAACCATAAACTTAAACAAGGCGAGTGAAAGTGATAGTTCCAAATTTGCTCAATTATATGAAGGAGATCATACCACACATCTATCAGTTGTAGATGCTAATGGGGGAGCTGTTTCACTTACTTACACTTTAGAACATTCGTATGGTTCTCGAATATTTTCGAAAGAACTGGGGTTTATTTTTAACAATGAAATGGGTGATTTCAACCCTGTGTCTGGCATTACCAACTCTAAAGGGTTAATAGGAACGTATCCAAACATAATTGTACCCGAAAAAAGAATGCTATCAAGTATGACTCCTACCATTATTGCTAAAGATGGTCTTCCGGTATTAGTAGTAGGTTCTCCTGGTGGGAGAACAATCATAAATTCTGTATTCCAAACCGTGGTGAATGTAATTGATCATAAAATGGATATCGCTACGGCTATCGAAGCACCTATGATTCACCATCAATGGCTTCCAGATAGAATATTGTATCAGCAATGGACACTATCGCCCAATACATTGGAGTTATTGGAAAATAGGGGACACACATTACGGATGTCAACCAGAGAGTGGAAGTCGATCATGGGCATCTACCTAGATCATGAAAACAAATTGTGGTCAGGATATTCTGATTCGAGCAGTAAAGATGGCGGTACTTCAGGGTATTAGGTATGAAACTATTTCAGCAAGGATGGAGTTCGAGACACCTTATTATTAGTATTATTTCTAGTGTCATTATATTTATTATTGATTTAGCTTTACCTCTGGGTGTGGCAGTTGGTGTCCCCTACATTTCATCCGTACTCACGGTATTAAGGTCCAAGAAAATTAACAATACTATTTATATTGCAACAATTTGCTCCATATTAACAATAATCGGGTATTTTTATTCCCCTGATGGAGGGGAGTTGTGGAAAGTATTATCAAACCGTTTTCTTGCATTATTTGCCATATGGGTAACAACAATCCTGTCTATTAAAATAATAAAAGATGCCCAAAAAGAAATCAAAGTACTACGTGGTTTCCTCACCACATGCTCATCCTGTAAAAAAATCAAAGATACTGAAGGATCATGGACTAAAATGGAATCCTATATTAACAAACATTCAGAGGCAAAATTTAGTCATGGGATGTGTCCCGATTGTTTTAAAGAGTTTTACCCTGATTTAGAATATAAAGGGTTTCAAAACTAGAAGAATATATATAGCACCCAATTATGGTGTATGTTGATTATTTTGCATCGCTTAACTTTAATAAGTCACTTATTAATTGGCAAAAATCATGAAAACAAATTATGGTGGGAATATTCGGATTCGAGCAGTAAAAGGTGAAGGTGTTTCAGGGTATTAAATGTGAAATTTTATTTGTAAATTAGTGGTAGTGAGTCACTAATGCCATTAGAATACTTTATCTTGAAGAGATTGGGTTTTTATAAATACAACAAAAATGAAATCACTAGACAAAGCTACAATCGAGTTTTTGAAAAGCTATAATTATACTGTTAAGGTTTCGCCCGAAACAATTGTAATTATTGATAAAAATTATTCGAAAATGTGGCAAAATGTAATCATGATTATCATTGGACTTTCTGGTTTTCCTATCGCCTTTGCAGGAAGTTATGAAATTGGCATTTTATTCATTCTATTATTATCCATTCCTATTATTCGAATCGCCAACAACAAGCCAAAGCAAGTAACTTTTGAATTGGTGTCGAATAGAGTTAACGGTATTTACTTTACCGAAATTAAGGAGTTCAGATATGCAGAAGAAGAAAACTATGCCTATGCTACACCCTTCGAAAAAGGGACAAAAGAATATACGTTAGACGTAGAATTGGTGAATAAAAATGGTATCCCCACCAAAATCCTAAGTTTTATTGATCGTGAAGAACAAAAACCAGGCGCAGCTGCTTTTTTAAGTGCATTAAATGGATGGCTTAATTAGGTAAATTATACGCTATATTAGCGTCTTTAATGACGATCAATTTATTTGTATAATCTCTAAATTAAAAATGAAAAGACAAAACATATCAACTGGAGCAAAATGGGAAGATATCGTAGGATATTCTCGTGCTGTACGTATTGGAAACATAGTTGAAGTATCAGGTACTGTAGCTGTGCAAGAGGGAAAAACAGTAGGTATAGGTAATGCTTACCTACAGTCCAAGCACATCTTAGTAACCATAAAAGATAGTTTGGAAAAAGCAGGGGCAAAGCTAGATGATGTAATTCGGACTCGAATGTTTGTAACAGACATCACCCGATGGGAAGAAGTGGCAAAAGCCCATGGTGAGGTATTTGGAAAGATAAAACCCGCCACGAGTATGGTTGAGGTAAGTGCGTTAATCGACCCTGAGTACATGGTGGAAATTGAAGCTACTGCCATAATAAATGATTGAAAAATTATCGGTTTAACGGCATATTAAATTTCAAATCTATTAGCTTTGGCATTCTTTTAAATTTTCAGAATGCCAAAACAAATACCTTTAATTGCTTGGGGAGTACTTATCCTACTTTCTTTAATCTGGGGAAGTTCTTTTATCCTTATTAAACGAGGATTAGAGGTTTTCTCTCCTGGCGAAGTAGGAGCATTACGTATTTTAGCTGCTGGTGTGGTTTTAATGCCATTCTCCATTTTTAAACTCAAGAATTTATCGGTAAAAAAATGGAAATTATTGTTTTTTGTAGGCATGGTAGGAAGTTTTATTCCTGCTTTCTTATTTGCCACGGCACAAACACAAATCGATAGTTCTGTTGCTGGAATATTAAATGCACTTACACCACTATTCGTGATGCTTATAGGGGCTGTTTTCTTTAACCAGCACATCACCAGAAGGATAGCCTTTGGTTTAGCAATAGGATTTTTAGGTACCGTGTTTTTAATTATGGCAGGTTCTGGAATCAATCTATTACAATTAAACTATTATGCTTTTTTTATCGTAGTGGCAACTGTTTGTTATGGTGCAAATGTTAATTTAATAAAATTTAAGATCCACGATATCAATGCCATATCTATAACGGCTATATCTTTGCTAATTGTAACACCTATTGCTGCTATTTATCTGTTTGGGGCAACTCCTTTTATATCTAAACTTCAGCAAGTTGATGGTGCTTATGCTTCATTTGGTTATATCGTATTATTAGGAGTTATGGGAACTGCCCTAGCTTTAGTTTTATTTAATCACCTTGTTAAAATTACAACGCCCATTTTTACTAGCTCGGTAACGTACCTTATTCCTATCATTGCAGTAATTTGGGGATTACTAGATGGTGAAGTATTACTCACAGGTCATTTTATTGGGTTAACAGCTATTATTGTTGGTGTGTTTTTAGCAAACAGAAGAAGGTGATTCCTGTTTTGTGAATTATAATATTAATACCTCTCCATTAATTCCATCATAGTAAACCTGCAAATACCTAAAAATTATTACCTTTGCAATTTAGTTTTTAATTAGGTAGGCAACAGTTCCTATCCTCTTGGCTTTATATGTGGACTAAACTTGCTCATTTTATAATAAAATTTCGGTTACTGCTAGTAATTATACTCGCAGCAATCACCATATTCATGGCATATATGGCACGTGACGTAACCATGAGTTATTCACTATTCAAAGCCGTTCCTGACGATGATCCTGATGCGTTATTTTACAAGAATTTTAGAAGTGAATTTGGTGAAGATGGTAATATAGTAGCCATTGCCATTTATGACAGTGCCATTTATGAACTCAACCACTTTAATCGATATAAGCAATTAAGTGAAGAGATTAAGGCAATAGAAGGAGTCATAAATGTAATTTCACTACCATTACTACATCGCCTTTCTAAAAATCAAGACGCTCAAAAATTTGATTTAGAAGCCATTTTTAATGACATTTCTAAAAATCAACAAGACTTAGACAGTTTGCTTCAGGTAGCACAGAATCAAAAATTTTACTCTGGTCAAATTATTAACCCTGAAAATGGGTCAACACTAACTTTAATTTCTATAAACGAAGAAATATTAAATTCGGAAAAACGAGTTGGGCTCACCAACAAAATATTAGAAGCAGGCACTCAGTTTACCGATGATACAGGAATAAATGTTCATTATGCTGGTCATCCTTTTGTTCGTTCGGTAATGGCGGGAAAGGTAAAAGATGAATTAGTACTGTTTTTAGCACTTTCAATTTTAGTGACAGGCCTCATTATGTTATTGTTTTTCCGGTCGCTAAGTGCCGTGATTTTTCCTATGATTATTATTGCGGTGGTAGTAATATGGGTAATAGGTACATTAGGCATATTCGGTTATAAAATCACAATACTTACTGGACTTATTCCTCCTGTAATAGTCGTCATTGGAATCCCCAACAGCATCTATTTACTGAACATGTATCACCAAGAATTTGGTATTCATGGCAATAAAATGAAAGCCATTAGTAGGGTAGTGAGGAAAATTGGTTTTGTTACCTTAATTACTAATGTCACCACTTCTATTGGGTTTCTAGTACTGATATCTACTTCCATCATCGAACTTAAAGAGTTTGGCATTGTAGCTGGGTTAAATATTATGGCGACCTTCTTGGTCAGTATCATTTTAATACCAAGTGTATTTTCATGGCTTCCCTCTCCGAGTGCTCGACATTTACGCCATTTAAAATTCAAACCTCTTGAGTCAGTTTTAGACGGAATGGATGTCATTGTGCATCGACATAAGTACAAGGTATTTGGCGTTACGATATTGCTTCTTATTTTATCTATCCCTGGAATGAGAAAAATTGAATCTGTTCAATACATCATTGACGACATTCCAAAAGACGATGTGATTAAAAAAGACCTTGCCTTCTTTGAAGAAAATTTTAGTGGAATTATGCCACTAGAAATAGTAATCGATACCAAGAAAAAAAGAGGCGTTATTGATTTAAAAACGCTTGCAAAGGTTGAAGAATTTGAAACTTTTCTGGATGATCAAGAGGACATTTCTAAGCCTGTTTCTGTCGTTAGCTTCATAAAAGCAGCAAAACAAGCTTTTTATAATAACAATCCTGATCGATATGAATTGCCAAATAATCGAGAACGTTCATACATTTTACGATACCTCCGAAATCAACAAAGTGATGAAAAAGGGTTAATAAATTCATTTGTGGACTCTACGTATACAAAAATGAGAATCTCATTAAAAGTGGCAGACATTGGTTCGGTGAAAATGGATTCATTAGTTCATCAAATCATCGAACCAAAAATTGAAGAGGTATTTGCTGACAACAATTTTGACATCAAGGTCACAGGTTCAACGCCATTGTTTGTTAAGGGCAACAAATTTCTGATTCAGAATTTACAATTTAGTTTATTACTAGCCTTTGTAGTAATCTCTATAATCATGGCCATGCTTTTTGTCAATTTTAGAATGATTATCATTTCATTAATCCCCAACTTCATCCCTCTTATTATAACAGCAGGCATCATGGGGTACTTAGGTATTCACCTAAAACCTAGTACTGCATTAGTCTTCAGTATTGTTTTTGGAATATCTGTAGATGATTCCATTCACTATTTAGCTAAATATCGAATGGAGTTATTTGCCAGTAACTTTTTTGTGCCTTTAGCAGTAAGTAAAAGTATCAAAGAAACGGGAGCAAGTATGATTTACACCTCGATTGTGCTGTTTGCAGGATTTATAATTTTTACAGGCTCTGACTTTGGGGGGACCATAGCATTAGGACTACTTACTTCCATAACCCTTTTAATTGCTATGATCACTAATTTAATACTGCTACCAGCATTATTAATGACGTTTGATGATGGAAAACGTAAAAAAGGTGCTCACCCTCTAATCGAACAATTCGATGATGGATTTTATCATGAAGATGAAGATGAAGAGATTGACCTTAAGGCAATAAAAATAGAAGAAAACAATTCGAAAATATAGTTACCAAAATTTTAAATTTATAAATAGTGAAGTACAGAGAGTATAAGGGACAAGACTACGCTCAACTAGCCGAAGAGGTACTTGCTGATTGGAAAAAACAGCAGATATTTGAAAAGTCTGTAGAAGAAAAAGAAGGAAACCCTACGTTTACTTTTTATGAAGGACCTCCTTCTGCCAATGGAGTGCCTGGCATACATCATGTGATGGCACGTGCCGTGAAAGATATTTTCTGTCGATTTAAAACCCTAAAGGGATTTCAGGTAAAACGTAAAGGGGGTTGGGACACCCATGGCTTGCCTGTTGAGCTACAAGTGGAGAAAGAGTTGGGAATTACAAAAGAGGATATTGGCAAAAGCATATCTATTGAAGAATATAACAATAAATGCCGTGAAACGGTAATGAAGTTTAAAGACCAATGGGATGACCTAACTGAAAAAATGGGTTATTGGGTTGATCTTGATAACCCATACGTTACTTTCGAGAAAGAATATATGGAGTCTTTATGGTGGCTACTAAAAGAACTCTATAAAAAAGACCTTATTTATAAAGGATATACGATTCAACCCTACTCACCAGCAGCAGGAACAGGGCTTAGTTCGCATGAGTTAAACCAACCGGGTACATACCGTGATGTGAAAGACACCACTATCGTTGCTCAATTTAAAGCTAAAAATGAAGATGATTTATATTTTTTAGCTTGGACTACTACTCCTTGGACATTGGCAGGAAATAGTGCTTTGGCGGTAGGTTCGGCTATTAATTATGTGAAAGTTAAAACATTTAACCCATATACCTTTACTCCTGAAACAGTAATACTTGCAAAAGATAGGGTAAGTGCATATTTCAACTCAAAAGCTGAGGATTTACAACTTTCAGATTATAATGAAGGGGATAAATTAATTCCTTTTGAAATAGTTGAAGAACTGAAGGGGAAAGATTTAGTAGGCATTGAATACGAACAACTACTGCCTTTCGTTCAGCCCAATGGCGATGCATTCAGAATAATAGAAGGTGACTTTGTAACGACCGAAGACGGAACAGGTATTGTGCATATTTCTCCTACTTTTGGAGCTGACGATTACCGTGTTGCTCAAAAAGCAGGTATTGGCGCCATAATGGTGAGAGATGCTGAAGGCAACGAAGGCCCAATTGTGGACAAACAAGGAAGGTATGTGAAAGAGATGGGAGAGTTTGCAGGCATGTTTGTCAAAAACGAGTATTACCCTTCGGATAACACCCCTGACAAATCGCTTGACGTACTCATTGCCATTAAACTAAAGGAAGAAAACAAAGCCTTTCATGTAGCGAAATACGAACACTCCTACCCTCATTGTTGGAGAACCGATAAGCCCGTTTTGTATTACCCTCTAGATTCTTGGTTTATCAAAACTACTGCCTTTAAAGATCGATTGGTTGAACTAAATAAAACAATAAACTGGAAACCTGAGTCGACAGGTACAGGACGTTTTGGCAACTGGCTAGAAAATTTAGTTGATTGGAACCTTTCTCGATCAAGGTATTGGGGGACACCGTTACCAATTTGGAGAACGGAAGACGGAAAAGAGGAAATTTGTATTGGTTCAATTGCAGAACTAAGGAAGGAGGTAGAAAAATCAGTAAAAGCTGGTTTTATGAGTACTCAAATTGAAGAGGATTTTGATTTACACCGTCCTTATGTTGATGATGTATTCTTAGTAAGTGATAGTGGTCAGAAAATGACCCGTGAAAAGGATTTAATTGATGTATGGTTTGACTCTGGTGCCATGCCGTACGCACAATGGCATTATCCATTCGAAAATAAAGACATTTTTAATGATAACTACCCCGCAGATTTTATTGCTGAAGGAGTGGATCAAACCCGTGGGTGGTTTTTTACGCTACATGCAATAGCAGGGATGTTGTTCGATAAAGTGGCTTTTAAAAATGTAATTGCCAATGGATTAGTACTCGACAAAAACGGCAATAAAATGTCAAAACGATTGGGCAATACCATTGACCCTTTCGAAACTATGAAAAAATATGGCCCTGATGCTACTCGTTGGTACATGATTGCTAATGCTAATCCTTGGGACAATCTGAAATTTAACCTTGAAGGAGTAGCCGA
This sequence comes from Cyclobacteriaceae bacterium, assembly GCA_029881895.1. Taxonomy (GTDB): domain Bacteria; phylum Bacteroidota; class Bacteroidia; order Cytophagales; family Cyclobacteriaceae; genus JAOUKH01. The sequence continues at coordinate 8,664 of JAOULS010000073.1, forward strand.
GGTACAACGTAGGTTTTTTGGCACATTACATAATACCTATTCCTTCTTTTCTTTATATGCCAACCTCGATAATTTTGACTATAAAGGAGAAGAGATTGCAATAAAAAATCGACCAGAAAGTGATCGATGGATCCTCTCCAAACTTAATAGTTTAATTAAAAAAGTAGATGCCGCTTTTGAAGAGTATGAACCTACAAGGGCAGCTCGATTAATTCAAAATTTCACTACCGATGACGTAAGCAACTGGTATGTACGTCTTAATCGTAAACGCTTTTGGAAAGGCGAGTACAACAATGATAAAAAAGCAGCTTACCAAACATTGTATACTTGTTTAGCGACTATTGCTAAACTAGGCGCACCAGTCGCTCCTTTTTATATGGATCGATTGTTTAACGATTTGAATATTGTTTCTAATAAAGAAAATAAATCCTCTATTCATTTGACTAATTTTCCAGTTGCTGATGAAGCGCTAATTGATGAAGGACTGGAAGAACAAATGGAATTGGCACAAAACATCTCCTCTTTAGCTCATTCACTTCGAAAAAAGGAGAAACTTAAAGTACGCCAACCATTATCTAAAATTTTAGTCCCTGTCCTTAACCAACAGTTTAAAGAACATGTTCAAGCAGTTGAAGAACTGATTATGACAGAAGTAAATGTAAAAGGGGTAGAATATATTGATGATGATTCAGGGATATTGGTAAAAAAAATAAAACCAAATTTCAGAAAACTAGGTCAACAATATGGCCCACAGATGAAGGAAATTTCAGCTATAATTGGAGCATTCGGAAAGGAAAAAATAGCTGAGATAGAAAAAAATGGAAAATTAAGTGTCCCTTTGAGTATTGGAGAGATTGAGATTACGCTAGAAGATGTGGAAATTTCTTCTGAAGATATCCCTGGATGGACAGTAGCTAGTGAGGGCAGATTGACAGTAGCACTGGATATTACACTTACTGATGAATTGAAAAAAGAGGGTATTGCTCGCGATTTAGTCAACCGAATTCAAAATATGAGAAAAGACAAAGGGTTGGAAATTCAAGATAAGATTCGGATTAACGTTGAAAAGAATACAGAAATCGTAAACTCAGCTCTCGAAACAAATAAAGTCTATATTTGTAACGAAACACAGGCATTATCTCTTGATATTTCCGATTTACTTTCTAAATCGGAATTACTCGAAATGGATGAACATAAAATTAAAGTGAATATAGAAGTATAATTTATATACTTTAATAAAATAATAGTGGAAGAATTTTTCTTCCACTTTTTTGAAAAGAATCGTATAAAAAACACGAATGAAAAATTTGCCTAGACATTATAAATACTTGTTAATCGCATTTATTGTAATAATAATTGATCAAACCAGTAAGCTATTAGTACACAACTACATGGAGTTAGGTAATATAGGAGAAATTAATGTGATTGGAGAGTGGTTTAAGTTACATTACTTATTAAATCCAGGGATGGCATTTGGCCTACGTTGGGATAATGAATATGGAAAGCTCGCACTTACTTTGTTTCGTTTGGCCGCCATGGTTGGAATAGGGTACTACTTAGTGCATCTTTCTAAAAAAGGGGCTCACAATGGACTTATGTGGTGCATGGGACTTATCTTAGGTGGTGCAGTAGGGAATGTAATTGATAGTACGTTCTATGGTGTGCTTTTAGAAAATGCACCGATAGGTTCTCCAACACCTTGGTTTCATGGCCAAGTAGTTGACATGCTATTCTTCCCATTATTTGACGGGCATTATCCAGCATGGTTGCCATTAATAGGAGGCGACTATTTTTTATTCTTCAGTCCTGTTTTTAATATAGCCGATTCATCTATTTTTCTTGGGGTAGTGACTATCTTATCGATGCAGAAACGTTTTTTTGACACTATTATAACTGAAGTAACCGAGGAAACAAACGAAGAAGAAAACATTTAGATAATTATAAAAAAACCACTTCTTCTACGATAGATTTACCAAATTTCTCTTGAAGGATATTTAAAACTTTTGATTTGTTCATGTTTAACTCTTGCTTTAAAACGGCTGAGTTCAACTCTACAAACAATACATTTTTCTTGAAAAACAATTTTGTTGTGCGTGAGGCAATCGCTTTGCCCATAAGTTGCCCCCACGAAGATTTTACCTCGGTCTGACTAAATTTGTTTTTAATTTTGTAAGCATCTAGCAGCTCTCGGATAGCATCTCCTGCAGTAGTGGTGTCTTTTTTTCTTTTATAGTATTGCTTACTCATGTTCAAATATAAGTGTATTCGTTTTGAACAAGGATATAAAAACAAGATATTTCATTTTTAATAGTATATCTCCTCATACATTGGTTATGAAAGAAATGTTTCATGTTTTAAATTATTTTATATCATAAACGAAT
>JAOULS010000129.1 GCA_029881895.1 Cyclobacteriaceae bacterium
GTTATATCCTCCTAAATATTCGGCATATACATTAATTAGCCCACCTGCATTAATCAAAAAATCAGGCGCATAAATTATATCTTTATCCATAAGCATTACGCCATGTTTTTGCTCGTTTTCTAACTGGTTGTTAGCGGCACCAGCAATAATTTTACATTTCAGTCTACCAATGGTGTCATCATTTAAGGTAGCGCCTAATGCACAAGGTGCATAAATATCGACATCTAAATCATAAATTTCATCTTGACCCACTACGGTGGCATTATGTTTGGCTGCTATTTTCAACAACTTATCTTCAAAAATATCAGTAACATAAACTTTTGCCCCTTCTTTGGTTAAATACTCAACCAAGTACATGCCTACTTGCCCAACCCCTTGTACGGCAACCTTTTTATTTTCAAGAGAATCATTTCCATACGCTTTTTTTGCGGCTGCTTTCATTCCTAAATAAGTACCATATGCAGTTACTGGAGAGGGATCTCCGCCTCCTCCCATTGACTCAGGTAGCCCTGTTACATGCCGGGTCTCCATAGCTATGTATTCCATATCTCTGGTTTTCATATTTACATCCTCGGCTGTAATGTACCTACCTCCTAGGCTTTCGACAAATCGACCAAAGCGTCTCATGAAAGCTTCTGTTTTCATTGTATTGGCATCACCAATAATCACAGCCTTTCCTCCACCAATATTTAAGCCTGTAATGGCAGCTTTATAGGTCATGCCCCGTGATAGGCGTAGTGCATCCGTAAGTGCTTCGGCTTCTGAACCGTAATTCCACATACGTGTTCCTCCTAATGAAGGTCCCAAAACAGTATTATGAATACCTATAATAGCCTTTAAACCAGTAGATTCGTCATGACAAAACACTACCTGTTCATGACCCATAGTAGACACTTGTCCGAAAAGAGAATTGACCTCCTTAGTATCCATTTCTTTAATTTCCATCATTATTGTCAGTTGTTTGTTGTAATTTTAGCACCAGATGTACCGATAAAACAGTGCGCAAAACTACTATTTTTTTTAATTAGTATCAATTTATTTGTCTTGGTGAAAACCTACTGAACTTAAAACTCGTTTCAATAAAAAGTGAAAGAACTTAGCTACCTCAATAAGTACTTGTTTAAATACAAAATACACCTAATATTAGGCGTTATATTTGTTATTATCTCAAATGTGTTTCAAATTATTCCTGCTCAAATTGTACGCTACTCGATTGATTATGTAGAGGATAATTTGCATTTATATCGTACATATAATGGCATGAGCGAGCAGGCATTGTTGTATGATGAAATTGCGATAAGCATTCTCATTTTTGCAGGCATAATTCTTCTTATGTCACTATTGCGTGGGTTTTTCTTATACCTTGTTCGTCAAACCATTATCGTTATGTCGAGATTGATAGAGTTTGATTTAAAAAATGAAATTTATACACACTATCAGTCATTACCGCTAAGTTTTTATAGAAGAAATAATACTGGAGACTTGATGAATCGCATCTCAGAAGATGTGAGTAAAATTAGAATGTATTTAGGACCTTCTATTATGTATGGGTTAAATCTGATTATTCTATTTATTATTCTAATCCCCTACATGCTGTCTATTAATGTTGAACTTACTATTTATTCATTAATCCCTCTACCTATACTATCGATAAGCATCTATTATGTCAATAATATCATAAACAAACGTTCTGAAGAAATTCAACAAAGTCAGTCAGGGCTATCTACGTTTGTTCAAGAAGCCTTTTCTGGGATTCGTGTACTGAAATCGTATGTTCGAGAAGAAGAATCTATCGGTGAATTTGACAAAGAAAGTATTGAATACCGAAAACGATCCCTTCGACTTACCTTAGTGCAATCATTATTCTTCCCGCTTATTATGTCATTAATAGGATTAAGTACCATTCTTACGGTATACATTGGAGGAAAAGAAGTGATTAATGGTACGTTGTCGTTTGGCAATATTGCTGAATTTATCATCTATGTAAACCTTCTTACTTGGCCTGTAACCTCGTTAGGATGGATAAGTAGTATCATTCAACGGGCGGCAGCATCACAAAAAAGAGTAAATGAATTTTTGAAAATCAAAAATGATATTACGACAGAAAAAGATATTAAGGCAGAGCTGAATGGTGTGATAACTTTCAATAATGTCTCATTTGTATACCCTGATTCTGGGATAACGGCACTAAAGGAAATTAATTTTTCAATAAAGAAAGGCGAATCATTGGCGATCATCGGTACTACAGGGTCAGGGAAAAGCACTATTGCCAATCTTATTTCAAGAATGTATGATACAACGGATGGAGATATAGAGATAGACGGTAGAAATATAAAAGACTACAATTTATCAAACCTAAGAGGTCAAATTGGCTATGTACCTCAAGATGTCTTCCTGTTTTCGGATACCATTTACAATAATATTGCTTTTGGTTCTGACGAAATGATTGAAAAAGAAGTTATTCAGGCAGCTAAAGACGCTGATTTGTACAATAATATTATTGATTTCCCCGAGAGTTTTAAGACAATGGTGGGAGAACGAGGTGTTACGCTCTCTGGAGGCCAGAAACAACGGGTGTCTATGGCACGAGCTATCGCTCGAAATCCTAAAATATTAATGTTAGACGATAGTCTTTCCGCTGTAGATACTAAGACTGAAAATGCGATTCTTGGTAGTTTGAAACGAATAATGAATGGGCGTACCACAATTATTATCTCGCACCGGGTATCGTCCGCTAAGCTCGCTGATAAAATAATTGTGCTTGATGAAGGAGAAATTGTTGAACAAGGCACGAACAAGTCATTATTAGCACATTCAGGAGTGTATAAAGCGCTTTACGAAAAACAACTTACCGAAGAAAAAAGCTTAGTAGATGAGTAAATATCATCAATAAATAAGATTGAATAAAAAAATAATAAAGTAATGATGTTTGATGCGCAAACGTATATAGAAAGAAGAAAACGACTAAAAGAAAAAGTTGGCTCAGGGAGCATCCTTCTTTTAGGAAATGAAGAAAGCAGTGTTAATTTTAAAGACAACTGGTACCATTATCGTCAAGATAGTTCGTTTTTGTATTATTTCGGTATTACCCTACCAGGGTTAGTAGGTGTTCTTAATTGCGATACCAATGAAGAAATCATTTTTGGCGATGAACTAACGATTGATCAAATAATTTGGACAGGTCCTCAGCCTACCATTGCCCAATTGGCAAATAAATGTGGTGTAGATACAACATTGCCAACAACCAAAATAACTAACTTTCTACAAGGGCTAGTTCATTATTTACCTCCATATCGTACTGAAAACCAATTAAAGATTAGTGAATGGCTAGGTGCGCCAATGAATTTCATCCACAAAGGAGCTTCGGTCGATTTAATTAAGGCAATTATTGCTATGCGCTCTTATAAAACGGCTGCTGAATTAATAGAAATTGAAAAGGCAGTAGACATTACTGCCGATATGCATCTCAATGCTATGCGTTATGCCAAAGCAGGAATGTTAGAAGCCGAAGTTGTTGGTAAATTACATCAAATTGCCACTAGTGGGGGTGGTAATTTATCCTTTCCTGTTATCCTTAGTAAGGATGGGCAAATTTTACATAACCACTACCATGGCAATGTACTCAATGAAGGAGACATGGTATTGTGTGATGCTGGTGCAGAAACTTCGATGGGTTATGCAGGAGATATGACACGAACTTTTCCTGTAGGGGAAAAATTCACAGCACAACAAAAAGAGTTATATCAAATTGTACTTAACGCACATGAATCAGCCATTACTGCACTAAAACCTGGCATAAAATATAGAGATGTTCATTTACTTGCTAGTAAGACGTTGGTAGAGGGCTTAATCGCTGTAGGATTGATGAAAGGAAGTGCGGAAGAAGCGGTTAATGCAGGGGCGCATACTTTATTTTTCCAGTGTGGATTAGGCCACATGATGGGACTCGATGTTCATGACATGGAAGACTTGGGCGAACAATATGTTGGCTATACCGATACGTTTACAAAATCGACCGATTTTGGTCTAAAATCACTTCGTTTGGGAAAAGCAGTAGAAAAAGATTTTGTGCTTACGGTAGAGCCTGGGATTTATGTTATTCCAGAATTGATTGATATGTGGAAAGCTGAAAAGAAACATCACACTTTTGTGAATTATGATGTGCTGGAAACGTATAGAAACTTTGGAGGAATACGCATTGAAGAAGATTTTGTGATTACTGCATCTGGATCAAGATTGTTAGGGAAACCTGTCCCAAAAACAATCGAAGAAATAGAACAGGTACGAGCCGAAAGTTTAGCTGCAGGAAATGGATAACGCAACGTTTAAGAAAAAAATCTACAACCATTGTTTACAAATAGTTGAGGAGAAAATCACGAATGCCAAAGAAGCTGTGGAGGCGGCACGTAAAGCAGCCGTGGAAGAAGAACGAAGCACCGCAGGAGATAAATATGATACAGCACGGGCGATGAGTCATATTAATCAGAATATGTTTGCCAATCAGCTCAACGAAGTGGCGAAACTAAAGAAAACACTCACCCAAATAGCTATTGATCAACAATACAAGACAGTCGCTTCTGGAGCATTAGTAAAAACATCAAAAGACAGCTATTTTATAGCGGTAAGTATTGGCAGACTAAAAATAGATGAGCAGGAAATAATGGTAGTTTCTCCTCTCTCACCAATTGGTCAGCTTATGCTTGATAAAAAATCAGGAGAAACATTCGTTTTTAACGGCACGACTATCGAGGTACATGAGGTGAATTGATGATTTATTTATCATCGGTTTTGCTTTCGAGCTAGTGGGGGTGTACTTTCAAGTTACCTTGAAGGAACGGACTTAAAGTAGTCGGAGTATAAATCATATGATAAGCATTCGACATTACAAATGTCGAATAGCGGGACAAATTTGTACTACAAAAATTTTTATTTTTACCTTTAGTAAGTTTATTCGTAAATATCTTTCCTATGCCCCAGCTTTCTGACTTCAATTACTTTGATTGTATCTTCAACCAGATATATTACTCGATAATTTCCAATGCGAATTCTCCAAAGGTTTTCATCACTTCCTTTTAATTTTTTACTTCCATCAGGGCGTGGATTAATCGCTAATCCATCAATAGATGTAACTATTTTTTTAATTACTGTAGAGGGTAATTTCAAAAGGTCTTTGTATGCCTTCTTCTTAAACTTGATAAAATACATTATAACTTTCCTGATGCTTTTAACTGCTCTTTTACTTCTTCCCAACTAATTTCGTCATCATCTTTTCTGCTTTCAGCTATTATTACATCCAATAAATCTTCAACTTTATTTTGATGCTTTTCCAATTGATCGATATCAATTTGTACAAAACGTTTATTGTGGGTCTCGTCTGTTATAAATGTCACGCCTTTCATATGTTTGATTTTTTCTGTTATGTAAAGATAACGTTTTCATTCCATTTTTGATTTATAAATTTTATCCTTAGCGAATAGCTGACTGTCAGCTACATAATAACATGTACCTAGCCATGCTAACTTGGTGTAAAACCACCGAGCCCGCTTTCAGGATTACAATTATAGAATAGCGAGTCTAATATTTTAGAATCGAAATCAATTTTATAGTAAAATGAATGTAAAATTTACTTAATAAGTAGTAATATGGGAATATTACTTATTGAAGTATACAGAAATCCCGCTCTTCAGGATTTGCAATCCTGAAGCCTTGTCATAGGATTTATAATCCGAAAATTAACCAAAATAATTTAATAAAAGCCTTCCATTACGTATTCATGAAAAATACCAAACAGATGCATTTCTGTCTATTTCCTCCAAGTTGTAACCTTGAAGGAACGGGGATTGAGGAACGGGATAGAAGTTTATCCTTTCATTTTTTCGGGATTCTGGCGTGTGTCAAAGAAGTCAGTAACATAGATCGTTTTTTCCTCTATTCGATAGATAATCTTAAAGTGTCCTTCTATTAATCTCCTGTGATTTTTATTCAAGTGTTCTAAATATTCCTCTCGCTGACCACCTTTGGGGTAAGACACCAAACCGTCTGCCCTATCCAATAGTTTTGTCCTGATTTCCAAAATTTTCTCTAAAGTCATGCCCTGCTTCTCTAGTAAAAACTGTGAAGTTTCATCCAAACTTTCGAAGGATTGATCAGTATAGACTATCCTCATCTACCTAACCTGCTATCTAGTTTTTTCTCTAATTCTTCTCTGGTGTAAACATTACCTTCCTGAATGTTTTTTTCTGATTTTAAGGCTCTAGAAGTAAGTTTTTCTTTAAGTATAGGGTTTAAACTAGATTTTTGTAACAAAGTTTTTATGGCCTCAAGTATATGATAATCGTTTTCTTTGTCTATTAACGACCTTAATTCTTGTTTTATATCTACTTCTTTCATTGCAATCATAAAGTTAATAAATAAATTGATTACTTTTTTTCATCACTGCTCTTTAGGATTTATAATGTCGAATAGCGAGTTTTTGAAATTGACCTTGAATATACTTCGCCAGCCTGTCTTGTCTGGCAGGTTAAGAAATTCGTAGCATATTACTTATTGAAGTAAACGGAAATCCCACCATAATAATTTCGCTCAGGGGAAGCGTTAAAATACCTGCTTCCAAATGCATTTAGGTCGTTGCCTAGGCTATATTTCTCATTGAGTAAATTATCGACACCCACAAACACTTCAACAAGGTGTTTTTTCTTTACTTTCGTTTTCCACCCGGCTTTAGTCGATACGAGTTGGTAGCTATCAGCATACACACTGTTTGCATCATCCAAAGGAATTTTGTCAGTAAAATTATACGTTAAATTAAAATAAATACCTCCTTTTGACTCGATATCAAGGGTGGTAACAGAAATATTTGGAGATGTACCTGTAAGTGCATTTCCTGAATAATCAACATTCTGTCCTCCTTTTCGCTTCACATATTCTTTAAATGTAAAATCATGGTGGGTGAAAGCAGATTGAACTTTTAATAGCGTTATGGCACTCGAGGTGTTTTTAATTATGGCATATCCTAACAACAACTCGACACCTGCCTGTGATGTTGACCCTGCATTTTCAAAAGTTGAAGAACCCAATGGAGTAGTTTTGCTTACTATTGTTTCTTTCTGTTCCATCCAGAAGGCGGTTGCATCGTAATATATTTTTTTGTTTATACTATTGCCTCTAAATCCCATTTCATAATTAATCCCTTTTTCAGCTTCTAGGTCTGTATTAATGCCTCCATCACTTGTGCGTACTTCGTCTGTGGTTGGAGGAGAAAATCCCGCACTAATTGACCCGTGAACGGACAGATGAGTAGTTAATTTTCCTACTACCCCTATTCTAGGGATAACTTCAGGATTGAAAGTTCTGCTAATGTGATAAGACGTGTCTTGAGCAATGTCTTTTAATCTGTTGATATCATAATTTAATGTATTAAAACTGGCACCAAGGTGTACTATCCATTGGTCGGTTACATGCACATCAGCTTGAAGAAAAGCAAATGCTTGTTGCGAAATTAGTTTGTCTTCATACCTTAAGGTATCAGCATACCCATTTACATTACCATGATTACTGGCGTGAAAATCACCCGCATTTATTTCAGCTCCGAAGGTGAAAGTCGAAGGCATTTTAAATAATTCGGTATGGTAATCAAAAGAAGTTCGTCCTCCGTATGATTTCAATTTTTCAAGTTCGTAGTTATTAATAAAAGGGTTTTCTTTTATCCCGTCTGTAAAATAGATAGAAGTAGTATTTTTTAATTTCTCATTGAATTCATAATCCTGTACCAGACCTATCAAAACACTTTGGTGATCGATGGATGATTTTTTAGCCGCAACCCCAGCCCTAGCTTGTGTTGGATCGGCATCGTATTGTGCTTGCGTTAACCCACCTGGCATCTGATAATATAAATCGGAATATAATAATTGAGCGGTCAATGTTCTTTTTGAAGAAGTATAGAATGATCCTCCCACTTGAATAACCTCTTTGTCAAAATTAGTATGATCACGATAGCCATTACCTGTTTGCTTTGCATAACGGATTGAAAAACGATGGTTTTCATTGCCTGTATTTATATTTCCCGTAATTTTTTGATAACCATACGATCCTGCTGTATACCCAATTTGTGCAGAAAGAGGGTTTACAGATGCGGACTCGCTATGTAT
>JAOULS010000297.1 GCA_029881895.1 Cyclobacteriaceae bacterium
GCCTCCGATACCAGCACCATACATGCTGCCTGCTGGCCCTTTGATCACTTCTATTTTGCCAATAGTGTTCATATCTAACAAATAAAGAGGGGTGCTACCAGTAGGGTCTGTAAATGGAATATTATTCCAATATACTTTTACGTTTCTAACGCCATACGGTGCTCTAAGCAAATTGCCCCTGATACTTACGCGGTAGCTACTAGGCGAACGCTCTTCAAACCGAATGCCTGGTAGTGTGTTCATCGACCTCACAAGAGATTCACCGTTAAATTTATCCATCGTTTGCTTTGAGTTAATGGCAAATGACCCTGCAACGTCAGAGAGATTTTTAGTATGGTCGTATCCAATAACGGTAAGCGTGTTCAGCAACTGGAAATCAGGCTCTAGGTAAACCGTGTTTAGCCCTTTTGAGAATATAAATGTTGTGGTTTTATATCCAATAAATGAAACAGTATGTTCAACGCCTTCATTAAGGGTAGTGACATCTACGATGCCCTCTTTTTCAGAAACCAAAACAGTACTATCTATTTGATTTGTAACATTCGCCCCCAAAATCGGGCTGTTTGTTTTCAGGTCTTTAATCAATAAAGTGTTCTGAGCAAAAAGCGTGTTGCAAAAAATTAGTGCGACAAATAAGTTAAAAAGTAATGATTTCATCCAAATAGTTATTAAAATTTTGCGCAAAGTAAACACACAATTTTAGTTTTTAATAGTAATTGGAGGATTGATTAGGGAAGGATTGCCTAATTCATTTATTTTTTTCGATCCCTCAACACTAAAATAGTAGAGGTAGCCGAGTTTATATTTCACAACAAAACCACTAATCTAGCTGATTTACAATTACTTCTAAATCAATACTGTTCCAATTTTCAAGAATTCCTTGTTGTGCCATCACTTTGTCCATAATCGTTTTTTGTTTTTCTCCTTTTTCGATTGCCTCAGAGTAGCGCATGTTTTCATGAAAAGTAACCATCGAATAGAGGGGAATCCATTTTTCTGGATATTGTTCATGCAATTTAGCTTCTATCTTTTTTCGTATCAAAAAGTTTTCATCGCTAACAGAATCACGCATTTCAATAAAATTGCGAAGGGCTAATTCTAAAATGGCATCGGCATCGGGTTTTCTTTCTTTTTGAAACAGTGGTAATACGATATTCCAATCATCATGGTGAGTATTAAGCATATCGTTCAATATCCTACAATCTTCAAATCCAGCGTTCATTCCCTGTCCATAAAATGGCACAATAGCATGTGAGGCATCCCCTATAATTAATGTTTTATTGATCACCCAAGGATAACTTTTTACAGTCATCAATGAGGAGGAAGGATTAGTGTTATACTCTTTTAATAAAGTAGGCATATAAGGGATAACATCTTGAAATACATCATTAAAAAATGCTTCTACCTTCTCATCAGAGTCAAGTGTCTCAAACGAATTTTCTCCCTCAAATGGTAAAAATAAAGTACATGTAAAACTACCATCTAGGTTTGGTAGGGCAATTAACATATAATTGCCCCTAGGCCAAATGTGTAGAGCATTTTTTTCGATATGAAATCCACCGCTGGCTGAAGGAGGGATGTTTAATTCTTTATAACCATGATTGATATAGCGTTGGTGATAATTGAACCGGTCTGTCTTTTGCATTGCGGTTCGTATCGATGAATAGGCACCATCTGTGCCAATGATGAGGTCTGCCTTTACCTGTTTTTCTTTCCCATTATGTTCAAGTGTAACTTCGGTGTTTTCCAAATTTACCTCCCTACAACGATGATCAAAAAAGAGCTCTACACCATGTTCCTCGGCTTTGTTCATCAACAGAGCGTTAAGCCCTCCTCTAGAGATAGAGTTGATGAACTGCCCTTCCTTTCCATACGGCTGAAAAGTGAGGTTTCCTTTCACATCGTGCATCACACGTCTTCTCATAGGGATTACCATTTTTTCTAGCTGATTTTGTAGACCAATTTCGGTCAAAGGTTTAATACCTCTATTGCTCAAGGCTAAGTTTATTGATCGACCTTCACTATTATCAGCATTTCTCATATCCGACCGTCTTTCATATAGAGAGACCTTGTACCCACGTTTTTTTAAATAGATTGCCATTAAGGATCCAACCAAGCCCGCACCTATTAGTGCGATGTTTTTAATTTTTTTACTCATAATTTTTTAACCTATCCTGTTTAAAAACATTTATTCACCTTCATTTGAAATAGAAATTGCATTATCAAGCAATTTCTAAAAGCTTCACAAAACGATATACATCTTCAAAAGTATTATATAATGGTACTGGAGCTACCCGAATTACATTTGGTTCTCTCCAATCTGCCACTATCCCATTTTTGGTTAATTTATCGAATATTTCTTTGCCCTTATTATTTACTAATAATGAAAGTTGACACCCTCTTTCTTCAGCGTTTGTAGGTGTAATTATTTCAATACTTCTTTCATCAAGGTTCATTTCTAATAAAAGGTATTCCAAATACCCTGTAAGTAGAAGGCTCTTTTTTCGTAGTGCGTCAATGCCTGTTTCGCTTACTATCTCTAACGATGCTAAATGTGCTGCGGCAGTCAATACATTTACGTTACTATGTTGCCAACCATCGGCTCCTTCCATAGGAATAAACCCTTTTTTCATTAAAAACCGTTGTTCTTCATTATGCCCCCACCAACCTGCAAAACGAGGGATGGTCAAGTTATGGGCATGGTTCTCATGTACAAAAACCCCAGAAATCCCTCCTGGTCCAGAATTTAGGTATTTATAACTACACCATACTGCAAAATCGACCTTGTGGTCGTGAAGATGAAGAGGTACGTTGCCTACAGCATGTGCTAAATCAAACCCTACTTTCGCTCCTACCTTGTGGGCTGCTTCTGTTA
>JAOULS010000302.1 GCA_029881895.1 Cyclobacteriaceae bacterium
AACTCCAGCAATTTCTTTAGTATTTTTCTCTGCTTTTTCTCCTGTCACAAAAGCTGCGATGGCACTCATTGAGCTAAAAATAAATACCCCAAGTGCTGTTGCTTTCACATGTGGTTTTTTTTTTTTAAACCAAAAAGCAACAGCAGCATACCTATGATGACACCTACAATGGAAAAATGATTTATGACTAAGTGTAACTGACCACTTAGTTATAGTAGTAGAGTTAAATTTTCATATCTTCCTATTCAATTGCGGTGTATGCTTGTTCTTATATTGTCATCGCTATTCGGTAATAAGATTGAACGCTCCTTTAGTGAGAAATTGTGTGTCATTTTTAAATTCCGAATGGTTTACTATTTCAATAAAATTATCCGTTGACTCACCAATGTTTATTTCTCTTTTTTCTAATTTAAAACCATTAGCTAGGTTTTCTTTTTTTATCAAAACGTAATACTTCCCTTCCATTTCTACTATTGTTTCTTCGGGAACAGCAAGTTTTTCCTTTGTAGCGGTGAGGATTTCCGATTCAATGTACATGCCAGGCGTAAATCCATTTTGTGTTTTTTCATCTTTTAGGTGTCCATGAACTACCACCGTTCTTTTTTCTGCATCAATGGACTTATTCACTAAATATACACTAGCGTCAAATACTTGAGAAGTATTGCCTTGTGTTTTAAATTTGATGGGCTGTCCGATCGAAATTTGTGATAAGTCTTTTTCGAAAACACTCAATTCCAAGTGCATGTGGTCGGTATCTACGATGGTGATGCCTACATCAGCAGGGGCTATATACATGCCTTTGGTTACGCCTACTTCGGTAACATACCCATTAATTGGTGATAATACCGACATTACCGTTCTAATGTTTTTATAGGTTAGTCGTTCAGCATTGATGTTCATTAGTCGAAGCTTCTTTTTAAGCGATTCGTATTTCACTTGTGTTATCGTATATTCAGCTTCTGCTTTTAGGTAATTCTTCTGAGAGGTGATGTTCTCTTGTGCTAAGTTCTTTTGGCGTTCATAATCCGATTTTAGATAGCTTAACTTCCCCTTTGCTTCTAAAAATTCTTGTTGTACCTGAACATAATCAGGATTTTCTAATACGAATAGCATTTGTCCTTTTTTTACTTTCTCCCCTGGTAAAAGATGAATTTCTTTTACATACCCACCAAAATAAGCACTTACCGAAGCTTTGTTTTCTGGAGGCACATCAAATATTCCATTCGATTTTATCGATTGATGAAAGGGCGACATCACCATTTCTCCAAATTCCATTTTGGCAGTATTAAACTGAGAGGTGCTGATGGTGTATGAATCGTCTTCAGGCGCAATAGTAGTTGTTTCCTCTACTGTCGACTTTTCGTTCGATGTTGAACAAGAAGCAATTCCGATGATTATAATAAGGAGTAGTGTATGTACTGTTAGTTGTATTTTCATGGTATTCATTATATTTCTCATTAATAATTCGTTAAGTAGTTTGCTTCAAGTACCGCCATATTATATTGAAATAAGGAATTCAAGTAATTGATTTCGATTGTTTTGGCATTTTCAAGAAGCTGTACATATTGTAAAAAATCAATTTCCCCACTTTTAAAGGCCTTTACGGCATGTAGAATCAATTCTTCAGCTAATTTTTTTCCTGTGTTTTCGTAGTAATCTAGGTGCTGTTCGTATTGTTTTAAGTCAGATAATAATGACTGATGCGTTGATTTTAGGTTTGCCTGATAATTTTTAGCCTCTGAAGAGACGATTAACTTGGCTGTTTTAGCCGCATTAATTTTTGATTTATGTGCGCCAAGCCAAAGCGGTATGGCTACACCCGCCTGAAAACCTGTGTAGTTCGTAGGGTTTGCACCATTATTTGTTCCTTGGAATACCGAAAACTGTAAATCAGGGAGCAATTGTTGTTTCTCTAGCGAAAGATTGTTTTGAGAAAGAAGTTGAGCATCATTATAAAAATGTATCCCAGGATGATGAATGCTATCCAATGGTTTAAAAGGCAGTCGTTCACGATCACTATTATTGATGATGAACGTTGAATCTGACTGCAACCATTGTTGTAAATGGATGTATGACTTCTCTACGCCTTCTTCGCTTTGTTTTAGTAGGATTGAAATCTCTCGTTGCTTTGTTTCAGCGGTGATCTTCTCTAAATAATTAGATTCCCCTTCTTCGAATTTTCGTGTGGCAGCAATGGAAAATTGCGAATATAGGCTGTCGAGATAATAATAATTAGTCACCAATTGTTGACGATAGATGACTTCATAATAGGCTTTTGAAACTTCTTTGGCGACCATATATTGATCGAGTTTGTATTGATCTTCTACCAATGTTGATTGGCTTTTCAATTTTTTTCTTTTCGCTCCATATACGGTTGGGAAAGCCAACGTTTGTTGGATGCCCCAGACATTTAGCGGTAAGTTGTTCGGTGCAATATTATTTTGATCGTAGTTATAATAAACCTGTGTTTTATCTATGTCGATAGCACTTCCAATCAGTTGTTTACTTTGTTCAATACGATGAGAAGATGCTTTTAAGCCTAGGTTATTTGATAGCGCTATTTGAACAGCTTGTTCTACCGATATTTCTTTTGTTTGTGCATTACCTACAAAAGAAAGACATACCAAGAGTAGTGTGACAATAAAGGCAGGGCGTACATTTTTTTGAGGATGGTGACCTTTTCTATCGAACATAGCGTACAATACA
>JAOULS010000303.1 GCA_029881895.1 Cyclobacteriaceae bacterium
TCAGGTAAGTTAGAAATAGGGCCATTAGCTCTATACATACCTGGAGAATGTGGATCAGTATTCACCTGTGTTCTTAAAGTTTCGTCTTTATATTTTATTCTCCAAATCGTACTCCATGAGATAAAAAAGCGCTGTTCTGGAGTAAATCCATCTAAATTTTCTGGACGGCCATTTTCTGAGAAATATCTTTGTAAGCCATCATAAGCTGCACTTACACCTCCTAAATCACCAATGTTTTCACCTAATGTAGATGCTCCATCTACATTAACACTATCCAATGGCTCATAGTTATCATATTGAGTAACTAATTTTCCCGTTCTATTCTTAAATTCTATAGAATCTTGTTTCCCCCACCAGTTATTCAAATTACCATCAGCATCATATCTACTTCCTTGATCATCGAAACAATGTGAAATTTCGTGACCAATCACGGCCCCTATTCCTCCATAATTAACGGCTTCATCAGCTTTGTAATTGTAAAATGGAGGTTGTAAAATGGCAGCAGGAAATACTATTTCATTATTTGTAGGGTTAAAATAAGCATTTACCGTTTGTGGAGTCATTCCCCACTCCTTCTTATTCACAGGTTTTCCCAATTTCGATAACTGATATTCAAACCTAAATTTCGAAGCATTCATCATATTTTGAGCATACGAAGCTTTTTCAGGGTCATTTTCTACCACTAATGCTGAATAGTCTCTCCATTCATCAGGGTAACCAATTTTAACGACCATTTTCTTTAATTTTTCTAAAGCTTTTATCTTGGTAGAATCCGACATCCATTCCAATTTTTTAATTCGATCGGCATAAGAAAATTTAATGTTTTCCACCATTTTTTGTGCTTTTTCTTTTGCTTCTGGGGGGAAAGTTTCATCTACATATAATTTACCTATCGCTTCACCTACAGCTCTATTTGTGCCAGAAAGTACCCTCTTCCATCTAGGGCGCATTTTATCAATTCCTCTTAATTCCTTACTGAAAAAATCAAAATTAGCCTGCACGAATTCATTACTAAGTACAGAAGCCATCCTATCAACAATCCTCCATCTTAAATATTCTTTCACAACATCCAAAGAAGTCTGGTCTATTATTTTTTGATATTCAGCCATAAATTTTGGTTGCCTAACAATTATTGTATCTACCCCAGTAACACCCATATCCTCCAAGTAATTATTCCAATTTATTGATGGCACAATTTCACTAAGTTCATCCAAAGAATATTTATTATGTAATACAAAAGGATTCCTTCTTTTTTTTCTTGTCATGGAAGCATTGGCCATGCGCGTTTCCAACTTCATAATCCGATCTGCTTGTGCTTGTGCATCATCCTCACTATCTCCTAATAACTTCAACATACGAGCCACATGTTTTATATATCCCTCTCGAATTTCCGCAGATCTTGCACCTTCCCTAGTGTAAAAATCCCTATCTGGTAACCCAAGTCCTCCTTGAGAGAGATAAACAGCCATTTCATTACTACTTTTAGTGTCAGTACTAATAAAAAATCTAAAAAATGCTCCTCCTCCATATATTTGTTGTTCTGAGAGATATTTCTGAAGATCTTCTTTTGTCGAAATTGCTTCAATTTTTTCGAAAAAAGGAATTAATGGTTGTGTACCCGCTTTTTCTGCCAACAGAGAGTCCATACCAATACTATAGAAGTTAAAAGCTTTGTACTGGTCGCTTCCCTCC
Source organism: Cyclobacteriaceae bacterium (assembly GCA_029881895.1). Classification (GTDB taxonomy): domain Bacteria; phylum Bacteroidota; class Bacteroidia; order Cytophagales; family Cyclobacteriaceae; genus JAOUKH01. Next base: position 1,693 of record JAOULS010000303.1, read on the forward strand.
TCATATTTTCCGCTTTTTGCAGCTTCTTCCAATACTCTTAGTACAGTTTTATTGTTCACTTCTCTGAGTTCGTTAAAACTTCCCCACCTTCCCTGATCTGAAGGAATTTCTGTTTTTTCCACCCATTTACCATTAACAAACATGAAGAAATCATCAGCAGGACTAATAGTAGAGTCCATATTTGACAGATCGATTGTTTTAACTATTTCGTTTGTATTTGATTCAGTTGATGTGCAACTTGATACTACTGCCAACAGCCCAATGATAACTATTTTGGTGATATTTCTTATAAACATGTTTTTTGAATTTATTTTTGAGAAATAACGAATCTCGAATATAGCGTTTTTGAATACTAAATTGTACATAGATTACATGAAAGGTGTAAAACGAAGATGTAATGGAGGTGTCAGAATTACAACCCATTCTCATCAATTATTTTCTATGATTTATTGAACCTTATTCTTTACTTTGAACAATGGCTACTATCATTCATCAGTATTATAAAGGAGAGTTTGAAGGCATCAAGGTATTGGTACAAATAAACCCAGAATCGTTAAGAGGTGTGGAATTAGTAATTGATACCGCTAATAATATCAAAAAAACAAAAAGGGTTTTCGATACCGACATTTATGACGATCTCGCAGCAGATAATTTTATAGAAAGTAGTGCTTTGGAGTTCAACCTTTATCTTAAAGGACTAAAGTAGTTATTAGCATTTAATTCAGGGTTCTAATCTTTGAACTAAAAACTCCTCAATCTAGTATCTATTTGAACAATCAGTGCATACTAATTTTCACCTTTTGTAGCTTATACACTAATTTTATTGAACAAAAACCGTTACACCTCTTGTTTCAAAAATACTCATACTGATATCAAAGGTTTGCACAGAGACACCATCATCAATGCTCATTTTACCAGTATTAGGTGGGCTGGATCCTTCATTGACAGCATAAAAAACAATATTGTTTTCGCCAGGCAT